>CAYZMY010000001.1:0-33661 GCA_964479605.1 uncultured Campylobacterales bacterium
CTCTGTGCTTGCGAAGACTCCTTCGGATGAGATATAATCAATATCCAATTCATACTGATAGATACAGCGTTATAAATTATAATAGAAGGAAATGACCATTTTTAAAACCGCTCTTTTACTGACAACCGCGATCTTCTTTCTCTACGGCGCAATAGCGACACTTATGCCACAGAGTTCAATGGTAGGATCGCTTGGTACATATATAGGAACACACAACCTCGAACTCTTCGGCTATCTGGGCTATGTAGACTTTATTTTTCTTCTCTATCCTTTATATAGGCTCTACAGACTCGAAAAATTCGAGGATTTCGAAATAGAGAGTTTTTCAGCCTGGCTTCTGTTTCTGTTTTCGCTTCTGATTCTTCAGGCGCTTCTGTTCAAGCCACCGTTTGACGGCTGGGTCGGCGGCAGTATAGTGGGCTTTTTGCATCCGTTTATCGGTGATGCAGGTGTATGGCTATTTTGGTTGATGACTCTAACTCTTTCCGGTGTTATATTATGGGGAGAGTCGATTCACTGGAAAATTTCCGATATAAAAGAGATGGTGAAAAGTGAAGACCAGATGGCTGTTTTGGAACCCAAAAAGATGTCTGGAGCATCAAAGAGGAAAAAGACGGTAAGAACGGATGAGGATGTGCCGGCTGCTCTTACACTGAAAGAAGCGGTTACTATATCCGAGGGAGAGAGCGAACAGAAAGAAGTGAATGGGGAGCCTGTTTCTGTGCCGAATGAGGAGCCCGCCGATAAGGTCGGGCCAAGAGGGAAACAGTCTGAAGAAACGGAGACGAAAAAAGAGGATACGGCAAAAACAGAGCATGCAAACATTGAGATAGTGCAGGAGATCGAAGAGAATAAAAGATTGTTGGAACAGATCGACATCGGTGAGCAGGAGAAGCCCAAAAACTTCAAACTTCCAAAACTGGACTTCCTTCAAAAGCCGCCCAAAAGAAGCAGGGAGATAAACGAAGCGGAGATAGATGAGAAGATCAGCGATCTTCTGGACAAACTCTCCAAATTCAAAATCGAAGGAGATGTGGTACGAACCTATGCCGGACCGGTCGTTACCACTTTTGAGTTCAAACCGGCTGCGCATGTCAAGGTATCCAAAATCCTCAATCTGCAGGATGATCTGGCTATGGCGCTCCGCGCTCAGACCATCCGTATACAGGCTCCGGTTCCCGGCAAGGATGTTGTAGGAATCGAGATTCCGAACAAAGAGGTCGAAACCATCTATTTAAGAGAGATTCTGGAAGACGATATCTTCAAAAAGTCGAAATCCCCTCTTGCTATCGCTCTGGGCAAAGATATCGTCGGCAAGCCGTTTGTGACAGATCTGAAAAAGCTGCCCCATCTGCTTATAGCCGGAACGACGGGCAGCGGCAAGAGTGTCGGTATAAACGCCATGATATTGAGCCTTCTGTACAGAAACTCTCCCGACAGGCTGAAGCTTATGATGATCGATCCGAAGATGCTTGAATTTTCTATATATAATGATATTCCGCATCTTCTTACTCCGGTTATCACCCAGCCGAAAAAGGCGATTACAGCACTTTCGAACATGGTTGCCGAGATGGAGCGCCGGTACAAAATGATGAGCCAGACCAGAACGAAAAATATAGAAACCTATAATGAAAAAGCGGTAAGAGAAAAGCGTGAAGAGCTTCCTTATATCGTCGTGGTTATAGATGAACTTGCAGATCTGATGATGACCGGCGGAAAAGAGGTCGAGTTTTCCATCGCAAGGCTTGCACAGATGGCAAGGGCGAGCGGCATACATCTTATAGTCGCTACCCAAAGACCCAGCGTGGATGTCGTGACCGGGCTTATAAAAGCGAACCTTCCTTCCAGAATCAGCTACAAGGTGGGCCAGAAGATCGACTCCAAAGTCATTTTGGACACTCTGGGGGCCGAATCTCTGCTGGGAAGAGGAGATATGCTCTTTACACCTCCCGGCGGGGGAGGGTTGATTAGGCTGCATGCGCCTTGGAGCAGTGAAAGCGAGATTGAGAATATTGTCGAATATCTCAAAGCGCAGCGGCCTGCCGAATATGATGAGCATTTTCTGGCGGAGAGCGATGAGGAGACGGGCGGCGGCATAAGCGGTACGGTGGATGACATTGATCCGCTTTTCGAAGAGGCGAAGCAGATTGTTCTCAGTGACAAAAAAACGAGTATCAGTTACCTTCAGAGACGTCTTCAGATCGGTTACAACCGTGCGGCGCGTATTGTTGAACAGCTTGAGAGTATGGGTATCGTATCAGCCCCGAATGCAAAGGGCAACAGAGAGATTTTAGGCTAAAAAGCAGGGGGCTGTCGCCGCCCTGCCGCAGAGCTTCAGCTAGCTAAGCCTGGTAATCTTAAGTGTCACACTTCCGCGGTTGTTTCCGTAGAAGTTCCACGCATCGTTGGCATATGCAAACAGGTATCCCGATTTTTTGGGTATGTGTTTACATTTTTTGCCTATTTTGAAGGTCTCGTGTGGTGCAGGGGTCCCGTCTTTTTTGGGATTTCCTCCGTTGGCTATGGAGCCTACCAGCGCAAACCACGGAATTTTCTCTTCGCGCCTGCTTCCTATGAAGTCGGCAGCTTCGTTTTTGGTCACTTTTTTATAGGCTTCTTCAATCTTTCCCCACAGTGTCCCGGCCATATGGAAAATCTCTTCTATATAGAATTTCCCGTCATCAGCTCCATCCGGCCCGCACTTTATGTTCCTGTCCATCCACTGTCCGCTTGCTTCCAACCTGTACTCTTTCCCCTCCTCGAGATAGATACCGGTTTCGTTCCACGGCTGCATGGCGTAGATGGTCCTTTCTATCGTTTCTCCCTTTTTCAAAAACTCCGTATCGTGATAGTGAGGCTCTTCAATCGGCGGCATTTTTTGGCGTTCTATCGCCGAATTGTGGACCAGTTTTCCGGCATTTTTCTTCACTATGGCAGGCATGCTTCTCGGAGAGGCACGAAGATGTTTGAATATGCCGCTCATCGAGTCGTATAGGATTCCAAGTGTATACGGTGTTATCTGTTTCAGCATCTCTTTGCGAAACGCCAGTCCCGTACCGGCCGCTTCGTCTATCATCCATTTGAGGGCTATATCGGAAAGTCCGGTATCTACATAACCCCCTCCCACATTGGCATGGACTCCGGGGAACCAGATCTGCTTTACTCTTTTCCTCTTTTGTGCGTTGCTCCAGAGTGTCGGAGAGAAACTGGCCCTCTTTTCGTCGATAGCCACGGCATGGCGTGCATGAATGACGTTACAGCCCAGCTCTGTATCGTGGAAAGAGTATTTTTTGATATTGTCCAGCAGATTCAAAACGGCAAGATTGTTTGGAACGCCGAGGGCGCCTACAGTATCCCAAACCCCGAGGAAAAAGATGGGAATATAGCTCTTTTCTCCGCCATTGTCGCAGGTGAGTATCTCTTCGGGGTGGAATGCCCACCCTTTTGCCCAATCCTTTTTCGGTTTCCTTTTCCTGTAGCCTTTGTCGTATGCCGTCTTGACGCGGCTCCAGAGCTCATCGTCATCGAGACCGTTAAGATCCAAAAGTCCGCACCTTCCCATCATTCCCGCCAGGCTTCTTACCGTATAGGCGCCGCGACTGAAGCCGAAAAGGTATATCCGATCACCGGGTCTGTAGTGTTCGCAGAGCCATTTGTAGGCGCTTCTGATGTTTTTGCTCAGTCCGACTCCTACAGAACCGCCTGCAAGTTTCTCCCACCATGTACCGTCTGCTCCTACCCCCGGATGGTAGTATCTCAGCTGTTCTCTTCCCTCTTTGTCGCTGTTCGCCACACAGTTGAAAATCTTGACCACATTGGTCGGTACGGGAATGTCGTTCTCTTTCTGATCCGGTGTGTTCCATGTTCCGTCTGCACATACGATAAGATTTCTCATCCATCACCCCTTTTTTTATAATCGCGCGGCTTTACACACAAGTAACACTTAGAGCCGTTATATTGCATAGAATATCATAGGCAAGCTTAGAGCGATCCGGGTACCTTCAAGCCGTTTTCTTTGGCCATATCCATCCAGTATTTTGCCCTTACGGGATCTTTTTGTACGCCAAGACCGTTGTAGTATAGAAGACCGAGGTTGTACTGCGCCTGCGGATCTCCCATCTCGGCACCTTTTTGGTACCAGAAGGCCGCCTCGGAAAAGTCCTGTTTCATGCCTTCTCCCTCTTCATATAACCGACCCAGCATGAATGGAGCCGCCGGGTCGCCGAGATCGGCGGCATGTTTGAGTAGTTTGGCCGCTTTTGCGATATTTTTTTGCGTACATCTGCCCTCGGTATAAAAGAGTGCAAGACTCACAAGCGACGGGGTATAGTTTTGGCTGGAAGCCTTCTTGTACCAATATATCGCCTCTTTGCACGACTTTTTTGTACCTACTCCCTCTTCGTACATGAATGCCGTATTGTGCTGTGCCCATGCCAGCCCTTTTTTAGCGGCTTTTTGAAACCATGAGAACGCCTTTTTTGTATCTTTTTTGACTCCGCGGCCCTTGAGGTACAGAAAACCCAGGGCGTTTTGTGCATCGGCTGAGCCGTTGTTTGCCGCTTTTTTCAGCCATCTGAATGCCGTCAGTGGGTTCTCTTTCACTCCGATTCCCCTGTCGTACATAGCTCCGAGATTTGCCTGCGCCGAGGCGTCACCCCTCTTAGCCGCTCTTTTGTACCAAAGAAGTGCACTGCTTAAATCTTTTTTTGTCCCCATGCCTGTCTCATACATTTGAGCCAGCAGTGTCATCGCCTTTGTGTAACCTCTTTGTGCCGCTTTTTTATATAGCAAAAAGGCTTTTTTCAGGTTACGTGGAGTGCCGAGACCTTTTTCATACATTATTCCAAGTTCTGTTGCCGCTCTCGGATAGTCACTTTGATCAGCACGGCTGAAAAGCTCGAACGCCTTTTTCAGATCTTTTTGTACGCCGATGTTGTATTTGTACATGAGTCCAAGATTCACCAAAGCACGCGCATTTCCGCTTTCTGCAGCCTTTTTGTAGTATGTCAGAGCCTCTTTGTATTTTCCGTTTTTATAGGCTTGCACACCTTTTTCAACATCTGAGGCGAACAGAAATAAAACTGTAATCATAAATAGAGCCGCTATTTTCAACTATATCCCCCTGCATACGGTTATCGGTTTGCCTTTTCAGGTAGATATATAATAACAAAAAAGCGAATCATTACCGGTGCATAAGGGGTAATATGCGAAAATCTTCATAAAGGGCACCTCTAAAGAGCAAAAGGAGCAGGGATGGGAAAAAAATATGATGCAGTTTCACCGAAGCACAGAGAGTTTATAGAGCGCCAAAAGATCTTTTTTGTGGCAACCGCCGCACCGCAGGGGAGGGTTAATATTTCACCCAAAGGGATGGATACTTTAAGAGTTCTGGGACCCAATCGCGTTGTATGGCTGAATGTTACCGGCAGCGCCAACGAAACCGCCGCACATCTGCAGGAGTCGCCGCGCATGACAATCATGTTTGCGGCATTCGAGGGCGATCCGAAGATTTTGCGCCTATATGGAGAGGCGAAAGCGGTCTATGAGAGAGATGACGAGTGGAGTGAGTTGATAGAGCTTTTCCCTCCACTTCCCGGTGCACGTCAGATATTTGATATGAATATAGATCTGGTCCATACATCCTGCGGTATGTCTGTTCCGTTTTTTGAGTATATATCGGAGCGTGACGAGCTTAATCGCTGGGCGCAGAAGAAGGGAGAAGAGGGTATTAAAAGGTACTGGAGCGAGAGAAACAGTGTCAGCCTGGACGGAAAACCGATAAAGATGCCGTGAAACCGGCTCTTTACTGCGGGAATTTCTCGGGCTCTGCAATTTTCGGGCGCTCTTCTGTCAGAGTCTCCAGAAAACGGACCACTTTTCGGACCTCTTCGATACTCAGGCCTCTGTCTCTAAAAAAAGGTGAGCGCCCTTTCAGATCTTTGTAGCGGCCGCCGTTACCGCATATATAGACCGCTTCTTCGAGTGTATGGACGGACCCATCGTGAAAATAGGGTGAAGTTTCGGCTACGTTCCTGAGTGTCGGAGTTTTGAAACTCCCTTTCCAGATAAGGTTTTTGTTCAGTATGTATGCACCCGGATCATCATCTCCCAATGCGATATTGTTAAGGCTCTCGTTTGTAAAGTTGAATCCGTTGTGGCAGGATTTACAGTGCCCGTCTCCCGTAAAAATCTCAAACCCCTCTTTCGCCTCTTCGCTTATCGCATTTTCATCTCCGCTGGCCCATCTGTCGAAAGGTGATTCACCAGATACTACGGTACGTTCAAACGATGCTATCGCCTCGGCAATTGTCTCTTTTTCAATACCGCGATTAGGAAAGGCTTTTTCAAAAAGAGAGACGTACCCTTTTATCTTTTTCAGCTTTTTCACCAGCTCCTCGGCAGAAAGATCCATCTCGGCCTTCGCCTCTATGGGGCCGAGTGCCTGCTGTTCCAAAGAGTCCGCCCTGGCATCCCAAAAGAGTGTTTTCAAATATGCGCTGTTGATGATGGTCGGCGTATTTCTGGTTCCTTTTCGTCTGTCGATACCGACAGCTTTCGGTACTCTGTCTGTCCAGTAGTAGTAGGGAATATGGCATGAAGCGCACGATACCGTGTTGTCTTGAGAGAGTCTGGGATCGAAAAAGAGCAGTTTTCCCAGTTCGATCTTCTCTTTTGACAAGGGGTTGTTTTTCGGTGTGGGGATAGAGTCGGGCCTTAGCCAGCGGCTCATATTCGAAGCAAGGCTCACAGACAAAATCAGCGAAACAAAAAGCAGAGTTTTAACCATAATATTTCCTAAAAAGTGATTGCCAGAATTTTGAAATATCTTATGCACCATGCAATCAGCACACCGACAGTAAGTGCCGCACTCAATGTTATCATACCGCTGTAATCCCCGAAGTTTGCCGAAAAGGCCGCAACTATTCTGGAAACGGCCGCCAACTGGACGAAGAGAAATATAGCTACTGCCGTTTTGTCTGCTGTCGGTACCCTTCCCGAGTGGCCGAGTACCACTCTTGTTGCGAAGCCTATAAGAACTGTCAGGAAATACCCCACTGCCAGTGCATGCAACGGCGCCTTCTCAAACACTATCTGATAATTAAGAAGAGATGCAAGAGACTCTAATGCAGATATCGAAAATGCGACGGGAATCCATGCCAAAGAGAGGTACAAAACCCAAATTATTGCCGGAACTTTGGTTATAGGCAGCTTCCAGTTCCAAAACTCTCTTATAAAAAAGAGTGCCAGCGGGATATCTGCCAGAAATTCATATTCTGCAGCCTCGAAAACGGTAAAAGAGACTTTAAACAGCAAGAGTGTGAAGAGTATCTCGAGCAGATTTTTTCTCTTTTTTGTTTTATAGCCTGTCACTTTCATCTCTGTGAAGTGGGGAATCATCCTCTGGCTTATCGTAAATATGAGCATAAAAAGGAAGAGATAGAAGCCTATGTTTACAGCACTTTTTTGTAAAAAAGAGTAATTCAGGCCAAAGAGATACAAAATTGCGAAGAGGTTAGCCAAAGCTCCGCAACCGAAGGCGATGAGTACCCACTTAGTATCGTACTTATCTTTTACTATGCTTTTTTTATAGATGGAAAACAGAAGCATAAAAGAGTTTATCTGTGCAGCCAGAAGAAGAGCGGAAGCGACTGCAACAAGCTGTTCAAAGATCAGAAGAGCTGCAACGTACAGCAAAGAGCCGGAGGCAAATAGATAGAAGTGTCTCATATATACGGCAGGTGCGATGACAGCTTGCATCAGGAACCTTGGAAAGACGACAAAAAGAAACCCGAGAAAAAACTGTATGAAAACCGCAAAGATCATCGGGTACGCATGCAGTTGGAAGATTGAAGCGTCAATAACTGCTGTGCCGGAGTATACAAGCAGTAAAAGTGTCATAAAAAAGATAAAAAGAATAAAGCCGGATGCAAAAAAAGGCTGATGCGGCTGAGATGAAAATTTTTTATACCATGAAGAGAGCATTCATTGTCCTCAAAGACGGTTATACTGTCTTTTTGGCGATTATATCAAAAACGGGATATCCGCATAATGACCAATGGCAAGAAGTTATTACCGCACCAACCAAAGATTGAGGTATTTAGTTGGTGCGGTAATAGTCCAAACGGTTCGAAAAAGATTCTGCCGAGCCCGTACTGCCGTCATGCACAGCGACATGTGCATGACGCAACGGCATATGAGCTACTGGCAGGTTCCGCAGCAGCTGGTGGAGGTGGCCGCTTTTGCAGCGTTTAGAACCTCTTCGTAGTTCGGCTCTTCTGTAATTTCCGGTACGATCTGCTTATATGTTACGATGCCGCTGGCATCTATAATGAATACGGCCCTGCACGTGAGTCCGGCAAGCGGCCCCTCTGCTATAAGAACACCGTATGCTTTTGCAAACTCTTTGTTTTTGTAGTCACTGGCGGTTTTAAGATTTTCTATCCCTTCGGTAGTGCAGAAACGTTTCATCGCAAAAGGCAGGTCCATAGATACAACTATCACTTCAGCATTTTCTATTTTTGCCGCCTCTTCGTTAAACTTTCTGGTTTCAGCAGCACATACATCCGTGTCGAGAGAAGGGACCACCACTACGATTTGCGCTTTTCCCTGCTGCCCGCCGATCTGAATCTCACCAAGATCTTTGTCGGTTACTTTGACGACAGGTGCTACATCACCCACATTTACTTCGTTGCCTTCGAGTTTTACCTCGTTCCCCTTCAATTTTGTTGTTGCCATCTCTATCCTCTCTTATTTTTATTGCCGCACCGACCGATAGGCTGGTGCGGCAATAGGATCAAACTATTATATTTTTTTAATATAAAATGGTTCTTAATCGCAACCATGCATATGTGCAGTATCCCATGCAGCCGAGTCCGCGAAGTCTCTACGTTTACATACATTTTACAAATATGTGAGATAATCAATTAAAGAATACTTTTTTGTAACGAGGTCAAAAATTGATATTTAGACTGTTTTAGCCTGCGCCATTGATTCAGTGCCAAAGGGGGGATTTATGATGAAAGGTCTGTTAAAAGTTATTCTGATTCCGATAATGCTTACATTCTGTTATGCCGATGCATCCGAAGAGAGCGTCTGGAAAGATGCTACTTCACTCTACGGCAGCAATGCAGACAGGTATCTATATCTGGCGCTCCCGCTTGCCGTAGACAAAGAGACCTTCCTCTTTCCGCTTCATAAAGATGGTGTAAATTACTATGTTCAAAACGCTTCATATGCGATTACGGTAAAAAACGGAACTTCAAAGAGCTCTTTCGATGTGGATTTCAGTGTACAAAAAACCAAGCTGAATATAAGGGGTGTAAAAAACAATATAATTATCGATATAGGAGAAAAGGAGATCTTCGATATCTCCTATATAGTAAAAGAGAGAGAAAATGTACGGGAGTACCACAATTATTTTCAGAGCCTTCCTTATCATGCGAGTGTACAGCTTTTCCCCGGTTTTTACGGCTCTGAACTATTCGGAAGATATGTAAAAGGGCAGGAAGGAAATTCCCCCGGTTATGTAGGATGCAGGATTGTAGACGCAAAAGAGGAGTTTGTTTGGCTGGATCCGTCTCAATATACAGATATGGGTGCAAAACCATATAAAAGCGGCGACATATCTCTTTATAAAAAACGCTCTCTTCTGGACTATGCTGCCCAAAACTGGGACCTGGTCTCCGAGCTAAGGATATGGAATATATTCCACTACGGCATCAACAGGCCCAAAGAGCGAAACCTTACCGGCTTTTTAAAGATGGAATTTTATGTAAAACCTTTGGCTGAACCCCAGAAATTCGGGAATATGACTCTTCCATTTTCAAATATCTGGTATGAAGTTAACTACAAGCTTTCATCGGAGCTTGCAAAGGCGGCTATTTTCGCATCTGATTACTCTCTTGTTCCAAAGAGAAGTTATTTTGTATTCAAAAAAAGGAGCGAAAACAAGAAGATAGATCTCGATATAGAGATAACTGTAAAAAATATCAACTTTGTAAAAAGCGATAAAATGGAAGAGTAAGCGCAAGGTTTTAAAACTCATACTTCCGAAATAGTTTAGTACCGCACCAACCAAATATACGGTTTTTATACACTTCCAAAGGGATAAAATGTTATCCCTGCTTCGATTGTAAATCAATTATTTTACATATGTTTTACACTTTTATGCAATAATTCTTAATATGCAATAACTTCTGCAAAGATATTAGGAAATGTTTTTAGCTACTTTTACAGATCGGAGGTATCGACAATGTTCAGAAAAATCACTTTTTTTCTTTTTGTCGTAATATTTCAGGCAGCATGGGCTGCAAGTATTGTGGGCTCAAAACACGATCTCAGCACTACAAACTACTATGGAGATTACTCCGGTGCCACGACCCAGATATGTGTCTTCTGCCACACTCCCCATGGTGGAGACCAGGGTATCGGTCCGCTTTGGAACAGACGCATTACCGATACATCTTCTTTTACTCTGTATGGAGGTGTTACGGGAAAGCCGAACAACCCGACCATGGTCTGTCTCAGCTGTCACGACGGAGTGAGCGGGGAGGGAGATATGAGTGCGGTTAATGCATATGATACCCATAATATTATAAACAACCCCGGTTCAGGGCTGGACAACCATCCGGTTGATCCCAACTGTAAAGCGTGCCACCACGGAATGTTCGGTCTCGGCGGGGGAATGTATCCGGATAAAGTATGGAGAATAGGGCCAGACCTTTCCAATGACCATCCGGTCTCTGTAAGCTACTCTTCTGCAGAGGGAAGATTTCCCGGACAGTTCAATGCCGCACAGAGTGTCATTGCCGCAGGATTGAAATTGCCGGGTGGGAATGTGGAGTGTGTTTCCTGCCATGATGTGCACAACCCGGCAAACGGCACATTTCTAAGATTGAAAAACAGTGACAGTTCACTTTGCAAAACATGCCATTTAAAATAGAGTCTCACAGGCGTGAGTACTCTGTTTTATACATGTGACATCAATACCTCTTTTCCATAAACAAACTATATACTCTTCTTTTTCCATAGTATTACAATTATCCAATCGAATATTGCATCGAAGTGTTTATAAAATTTGCTCTTCGAGGCAGTTTGGGCAATAGTTACTATTTAACACACTGCAAAAAAAATATGTTACGCAAAGTTACACCATTTTCAGGAATATACTTTCAGTTTGATACAATATGCCTAAATCAAATTTCGATGAAGGAGAAATAATGGGTTTTATGGCCGATTATGAAAAACATGTCAAAGAGCGTGAAGCGCTAGGAGTACCTCCGCTTCCCCTTACAGCGGAGCAGACAGCTCAGGTGATAGAGCTATTGAAAGAGATCCCTATTTTGGAAGAAGAGAAGCTTCTTGATCTTCTGGAAAACCGTGTTCCTCCGGGCGTCGACGATGCAGCGTATGTCAAGGCTGCTTTTCTGAATGACATAGTTCAGGGAAATGCCAAATCGGCTGCCATATCTCCGCTGCACGCAGTCAAAATGCTTGGTATGATGCTTGGAGGCTTCAATGTCAAGCCTCTTATAGATGCACTTGAGAGCAAAGATGAAGAGATTGCTCAAGAAGCTGCCAACCAGCTCAAACATACAATGCTTGTCTATGACAGCTTCAATGATGTAAAAGAGCTGGCGGACAAAGGGAACAAATTTGCAAAAGAGGTTCTGCAAAGCTGGGCGAATGCCGAGTGGTTTACAAGCAGGCCGGAGCTCCCGGAAGAGATAACCGTTACTGTTTTCAAGGTTCCCGGCGAAACCAATACCGACGATCTCTCACCGGCGAGTGAGGCTTTCACCAGAAGTGACATTCCGCTGCATGCAAACAGTATGCTCGGTGCGAAGATGGAAGATCCTATAGGAACGATTAAAAAGCTT
Source organism: uncultured Campylobacterales bacterium (assembly GCA_964479605.1). Taxonomy (GTDB): domain Bacteria; phylum Campylobacterota; class Campylobacteria; order Campylobacterales; family Hydrogenimonadaceae; genus Hydrogenimonas. Next base: position 11,880 of record CAYZMY010000001.1, read on the forward strand.
AAAGAAAAAGGCCACCCTGTAGCCTATGTCGGTGATGTTGTCGGTACAGGATCCAGCCGAAAATCGGGTATCAACTCTGTACAGTGGCACCTTGGAGAGGATATTCCGGGTGTTCCGAACAAGCGAACGGGCGGAATAGTGATAGGCGGAATCATCGCTCCTATCTTCTTCAATACAGCCGAAGATTCCGGCGCACTGCCGATTGAAGCTCCTGTAGATAACCTGGAGACCGGAGATGTAATCACTGTTAAACCTTATGAAGGAAAAATTTACAAAAACGGAGAAGTCGTAAGCGAATTCAAGCTCAAGCCGAACACTCTGCCGGACGAGTTCCGCGCAGGCGGACGTATTCCGATGATCATCGGCCGCAATCTGACCCGCAAAGCCCGTGAAGCTCTGGGCATGGGCGAAGAGAATATATTTGCACGTCCCGAACAGCCGGAAGGTAAAGAGGGTGTGGGCTACACACTTGCACAGAAGATGGTAGGAAAAGCGTGCGGTATGGAGGGTGTACGACCCGGAATGTACGTAGAGCCTGAAGTCTCTACCGTAGGAAGCCAGGATACTACCGGCCCTATGACACGCGATGAGATAAAAGAGCTTGCGGCTCTCAGTTTCGGTGCAGACCTCGTTATGCAGTCCTTTTGCCATACTGCCGCATATCCCAAACCTTCCGATGTCAAACTGCAGCACACTCTTCCTCCGTTTTGGACAAGCCGCGGCGGAGTTATCCTGAGGCCTGGAGACGGAATTATCCACAGCTGGCTCAACCGTATGGTTCTACCCGATACCGTAGGAACCGGCGGAGACAGCCATACACGCTTCCCGATAGGTATAAGCTTCCCTGCCGGATCGGGTCTTGTCGCTTTTGCCGCTGTTACGGGAACAATGCCTCTTAATATGCCCGAATCCGTACTTGTACGCTTCAAAGGTGAACTGCAGCCTGGTATAACACTGAGGGATCTTGTCAATGCCATACCGTACGCCGCTATTCAAGAGGGGCTTTTGACTGTCGAGAAGAAGGGTAAAAAGAATATATTTGCCGGACGTGTGCTTGAGATCGAGGGTCTGCCGTTCCTCAAGTGTGAGCAGGCATTTGAGCTCTCAGATGCTTCAGCCGAGCGAAGTGCGGCTGCATGTACCGTAAAACTGGATAAAGAGCCGGTTATTGAGTATATCAACTCCAACATCAAACTGCTTGAAGCGATGATTGAGAGCGGATATGAAGATAAACGCACAATTCAGCGCCGAATAGACAACATGAAAAAATGGCTTGAAAATCCGCAGCTCATGGAAGCTGATAAAAATGCAGAGTATGCCGCGGTAATTGAGATTGATCTGAACGAAATAACCGAACCTATTGTTGCATGTCCCAACGATCCGGATGATGTAGCGACACTGAGTGAAGTGCTTGCGGATGAGAAGAGACCGAAAAATATCGATGAGGTATTCGTAGGCTCATGTATGACCAATATCGGGGTATTCCGTGCACTTGGGGAAGTTCTCAGAGGCAAAGGTCAGGTTCCGACGCGCCTGTGGGTTGTTCCGCCGACCAAAATGGATGAAAAAGAGCTTATAGAAGAGGGATATTATGCCATCTACGGTGCTGCCGGTGCAAGAACCGAAATTCCGGGATGCTCTTTGTGCATGGGTAACCAGGCGCGCGTGCACGACAACGCCGTCGTATTCTCAACCTCTACGAGAAACTTCGACAACCGCCTCGGAAAAGGTGCTCAGGTCTATCTTGGAAGTGCCGAACTTGCCGCTGTATGTGCACTGCTCGGAAAAATTCCTTCCAAAGAGGAGTATCTCGACATTGTGCCGCAGGCTATCGCAGGTAAAGAAGAGGATGTCTACAAATATCTCAACTTCCACCAGGTTGACAAAGAGACTCTCGACTATATGGTAGGCTGACCTTACAGTTTTATAGCCGGGCTTTTGCCCGGCATCAACTTTCTGCTACAATGACTCTATGAAAAAAATATCTATCTTTCTGCTTCTTGCTATCACTGTTTTTGCGGGTCAGCTTCGTTTCGGAGATATCGAGACGACTATACTCTCCAAAAAAACCGGTGAACCGGTCAATGTCGAACTCTCTTTGGTGCTGCAGGGACGTGATATGGAACAAAACAGTGTGGAGCTTATGGATGTTGTGCAAAGCGCCATAGGAAGTTTCTGGGCCGAGACACTTGTGACCACCCAGGGAAAAGAGCAGTTTAAAAGGATGATTATATCTCTTGCCGACAAAAAGTACGGCATCGAGGTGGATTTCGTCTACATACTCAATGTAAAAGTTGACACCTGTACATTGGAAAAGATAAGAGAGCTCCTTAATAGCGTCCGTCGATAAGATCGAAATCTTCCGGAATTTCGCACTGTAGAAGCGAGGAATCAAACGGTTCTGTTTTCACATTTTGAAAACGCAAAGTAACCCGGTTTCCTATTTCGTCCAGGTAGCTAATAGACTTTACACGCTTTTTTGAATCGACTCTGATCAAATACTCGACACCTTCAAATTCCGCTTCATAGATATCGGTGCCTTTTTTTTGCGCATTTTTCAAAATGGCCATCAGCGGTATACTTTTTTTGAGTTTGAAAAGTGTAGCCTGCTCCAGTTCAGGTTCTATGACCCACGCTTTGTGAGCAGTGAGACATATACTCTTTTTTAGAGGAATAAAGTAATCCCACTTGGCATCTGACGGCATCTTCATATAGAGTCTTCCGCTGTAGTAGAGCTGTTTTTTTGTATCTTTGCTCTGGACAACCTGTGTGAAGTCAGCGCTGATAAACTTGGGTACCGGCAAGGAGGCCGAGAGCAGCTGGGCCAAAAGAGCTGTTATAACTATTATTCTCATGCGGGGATTTTATAGGAACCTTTGTAAAAGTGTGATAAAATCTACCTCTTAAAAACTGAAATAACATCACTGACACCAGTAATATGTGAACCATGAACGAAAAGGTATACCCGAAATGATCAAAACAATCTTTCGCTCGATTGTCGGAACGGCCAACGACAGAGAGCTGAAAAAGTACAGCAGGCGCGTCGCAAAGATCAATGCTCTTGAGCCAAAATATGAAAAGATGACAGATGAAGAGCTTCAAAAGGCTTTTTTAGAGCTCAAAGAGCGGGTAAGAAGCGAAGAGGCGACACTTGATGATGTTCTTATGGACTCTTTTGCCATAACGAGGGAGGCATCCAAGAGAACTCTGGGACTCAGGCACTTTGACGTGCAGCTGGTCGGCGGTATGGTTCTGCATGAAAACCGAATAGCAGAGATGAAAACGGGTGAGGGAAAAACACTCGTAGCGACACTTCCGGTTGTTTTGAATGCGATGACCGGACGCGGTGTACACGTGGTTACAGTCAATGACTACCTGGCAAACCGCGATGCGACGGAGATGGGAAAGATATATGAATTCCTGGGTTACAGCGTAGGGGTGATTACGGCAGATGTACCTGACGATTCAGGCAGAAAAGAGCAGTACGACGCCGATATTACATACGGTACCAACAATGAGTTCGGATTCGACTACCTTCGTGACAACATGAAGTATTCGCTGGATGAGATGGTCCAGCGTGACCACTACTATGCGATAGTCGATGAAGTCGACTCGATTTTGATTGATGAAGCCAGAACGCCTCTGATCATATCCGGACCCACCAGCAGCAAGCTGGAGAACTATACGCGTGCCGACAAAGTTGCGAAGCAGCTTGTTCGTGATGAAGATTTTACCGTCGATGAGAAAAACAGGGTCATACTGGTAACGGAAAAAGGGATAGAAAAAGCAGAAAAACTTTTCGGTGTCGACAATCTCTACTCTATGGAGAATGCGATTCTTTCTCACCATCTGGACCAGGCTCTCAAAGCCCACAATCTATTTGAAAAAGATGTCGACTATGTCGTGAAAGACGGCGAAATCGTAATTGTCGACGAGTTTACGGGAAGGCTCTCCGAAGGAAGACGCTTCAGCGAAGGTCTTCACCAGGCATTGGAAGCAAAGGAGGGTGTAGAGATTAAAGAAGAGTCTCAAACTCTTGCCGACATTACCTTCCAGAACTACTTCAGAATGTACGACAAGCTTGCAGGTATGACAGGAACGGCCCAGACCGAAGCTACCGAATTTGCCGAGATATACAACCTGGATGTCATCTCCATACCCACAAATGTACCGGTCATACGCAAAGACCAGCCAGACCTTATCTACAAAACTGAAAGAGAGAAGTTCGAGGCGGTTATAGGTGATATAAAAGAGAGAAACAAGAAAGGTCAGCCGATACTTGTCGGTACTGCATCCATCGAGAAGTCCGAAGCTCTTCACGCTCTTTTGAAGAAGGAGAAGATTCCGCATAACGTTCTGAATGCAAAGAACCATGAGCATGAAGCGGAGATTATCAAAGATGCGGGAAAAAAGGGAGCCGTCACAATTGCTACAAATATGGCAGGACGGGGAGTCGACATCAAAATAGATGACGAGATACGCTCTTTGGGCGGTCTATACATAATAGGCACCGAGCGCCATGAGAGCCGCCGTATCGACAATCAGCTTCGCGGGCGCTCCGGCCGACAGGGCGATCCGGGAGAGAGCCGCTTCTATCTTAGCCTTGAAGACCATCTGCTCAGAATTTTCGGCAGTGACCGTATCAAAACCATCATGGAGCGAATGGGGGTAGAAGAGGGCGAGTATATAGAGTCGAAAATGGTTACACGTGCCGTGGAAAAAGCGCAGAAAAAGGTCGAAAACCTCCATTTCGAGTCAAGAAAACATCTTCTTGAGTACGACGATGTAGCAAATGAACAGCGAAAGATTGTATACCGTTTCCGTCATGAACTTCTAAACCCGGAGTTTGATATAGGTGAGAAACTGGATGCGATAAGAGAGGAGTATCTGCAGAGCCTCATGATGGAGTGTTCCATATTCGAAGGAGCCCCGCAGGAGGATTTTGAACTTGAAAAACTAAAGCTTAAACTGATGGAAGAGATGGGTGAAGAGTTTGGTGAAGATGAACTTGCCGGACGCGACTACCAAGCTCTTTTTGATCTCCTTTTGAACCAGCTCAAAGAGCGCTATGAGACAAAAATGGGAGCCATAGATCCACGTCAGCGCAATGAGATAGAGCGAATTATCTATCTTCAGGTTCTGGACAATGCATGGCGGGAGCATCTTTATCAGATGGATATTCTCAAAACAGGAATCGGACTTCGCGGCTACAACCAGAAGGACCCTCTGGTTGAGTATAAAAAAGAGAGCTACAATCTCTTTACGGAACTTGTAGAGTCGATCAAGTTTGAAACTCTCAAAACACTCTATATGATACGCTTCAAGTCTGAAGAGGAGATGGCGGAAGAAGAGGCTGCACTCGAGAGGATGAAGGCGCAGATGGAAGCTGCTACGGCCGATATCGCTACGAACAAGGATGAGGAGCTAAAACCGATAGTAAAAAACAAGAAGCCGGCACGCAACGATCCATGCCCATGCGGCAGCGGCAAGAAATACAAACAGTGCTGCGGCAAGAGCGGCCCTAAACGCGGAGTTCTGGCTGCCGAGCAGGTATGAACTCGCATTTCGTAAACACGATGGTCAGGCGCTATCTGCGCTTTGACCCGGAACACCCTTTCATCTTCCTTTCCGCCATCCTCGCATTTTTCGGCATAACCATAGGTGTAATGGTTCTTATTATTGCAATGGCGATAATGAACGGTATGGAAAAGGAGTTTGAAAAACGCCTTTTTGTTATGAACTATCCTCTTACGATATATCCCAAAGTCAGAGAGTCTGTCGATGAGGATCTGCTGGAGACACTGGAGAATAAATTTTACGATCTCAAATTCAGCCCATATATGCAGACACAGGTCCTTATACGAAAAGGGAGCACTCTAAAAGGGGGACTGCTGTTTGGAGTCGACCCTGTCAGAGAGAAAGAGGTTAACCCCGTTTTCGCAAGAGCTTACACAAAACCGTTAGGCAAATACGGAGTCATTGTCGGAAAACCGCTTGCAAGAGATCTCGGCATAGAAAAAGGGCAGAAAATTATGTTTCTTTTCTCGCGCATGGAACCTGCTGGACTAAGTTTTATGCCGCTGACAAAACGGTTTGTGGTGGAGGGGCTTTTCCGTTCCGGCCTCAATGCCTATGACGAGAGCTACTACTACACAACATTCAGAACATTCGAAAAGATTTTAAAAAGAGACAAAAAAGTATATGACGGAATTCATATAGAGTCGAAAAATCCGATGCACGATATAGAGCTTATCCGCTCCGAACTGCCATCCACAGTCGGAATTATGGGTTGGTGGCAGCAGAACGGAAACTTCTTTGCCGCAATGCAGATGGAGAAGAGAGCGCTATTTATCGTCTTGATGCTTATTATTCTTATTGCATCTTTGAATATCGTCAGCTCCCTGCTTATGACTGTAATGAACCGTCGTAACGAAGTTGCACTTCTGCTTTCGCTCGGAGCTTCCAAAAAAGAGATTATGCAGCTCTTTTTCAGGCTTGGGCTGATAATAGGCCTGGGCGGTATTGTCGTGGGTACATTTTTGGGTCTTGGCGGTATGGAGCTGCTCAGCAAGTTCGATATCATCACTCTTCCGGAAGATGTATACGGTACAAGCCGTCTTCCGCTTGATCTTGACTGGAGAGACTTTGCGGGGATCATTGTGGGAGCTTTTTTTATTACGCTTTTTTCATCTTTATATCCTGCAAAAAAAGCTTCGCAGATCGATCCGCTGAGTGTGCTTAGAAACGAGTAGTCCCGATTTTTTTACCGGTATCGGCTTTTTGTAAAATATCAGTTTTTCATTCGAAGATTTTAAAGGGAAGCGTCAATGTCCGCTCAAGTATATTCAGAGGTGCTTTGATTAGATCTTTTGTCGCCTCTGTAGAAATTTTCGGATTCCCAAGGTTCCCTTTGACATTGAGAGTTACTGCAAGAGTACCGTCTTTTCCGAATATCAGATAGCCTGCAACAGGGATCTTGTTTAAAACACTTGTCAGGCTCTCCAAAAAATGTATCTGAAGTTTTAAAGAGATCATACTGTTTTCCAGATCTATTGTCCCTTTTCCTGTAATCTGGGCACTGTATCCCTCTATAACGATCTTTTTGAAAAAGAGTTTTCCCTCCTTGAAACGGTAATCCAATGCTCCCCGTTTGATTTTAAAGCCGTTTTTGCTGAATCCGGGGTTTTTGAGAGTCAGTATGGCCGGTATGGTGTTGAGAGTAGCCAGCAGGTTGTTGTACAAGGCTGTTTTTGCCCATAAAGAATCCCTCATAAGTATAGTTCCGTTGAAGTCGTCTATTTTCCCCTCGGCATTGAAATCGAAACTCCCTCCTTTTAGCTGATCGAGTGTTGTAAGCCCCTGCATTATCCTGTCTGAAAGATTTTTACCCGCGATATTCAAGTGTCCATCTTCGACGATACCCCTGATTTCACCCTTATCGTGTTTAGTCTCAAATTTTATATTTAGAGGATCAGTATGGATTCTGACATTATAGAAGTCACAGGGAAGTTCAAGCTTTTTATACGAGAGCCTGCTCCTATGCCCTTCGATATATAGCAGATGAGGAATATGTGAGGTCTCTTTGCCCATTTTTTTCATCATTTTCAGATTAGACTCTATCGTCTGCAGAAGAGTATCCGCATGGATATCGATATCTTTAATATTGAAAAAAGTCCGCTGACTCTGTGCTATAACAAACAGCTTGTCATTGATTTGGATATGGACCTGACTTTCTCCGGTATCGGCTTTTATATCAAATCTATCTATTTTCTCTCCGCCTTTGGAAAATATATCGTTCGGATATCTGATTTTAGCATCTGCATGAATCTTTGATCCTGCATAAAGCAGATGAAGAGTGCCGTTTTCGACAGGCTTGAGCGGCCCCTGAAAATATGGTTTCAGCAGCGTCAGGTTTCCGGCTTCCGCCTCTACGCCGCCGCCTTTTTTATATGTGAGATCGATTTGCATGGCCGGTATCGAAAATTTTATATCTTTTTTGAAATCGAGCAATATATCTACTTGATTCATTTTCATAGCTATCAGCGGAAGTCCATGATATTCAAATGCAGCCTTTTTTATTACAGGAGCGAAAACCCCCGTTTTGCTGTGCAGGTCTATTGAACCGCTGAGATTGGCATCGAGATACGGTTCAAGTAATATCCGGCAGGGAAGGATATCTATCTTCGAGCCTTCCGAAACAACATTTAGATTTCTGACAGGCAGGGGTACTACATTGTCAAACAGAAGCTTCGCATATTTTGACCTGTAGAGCCCGTTATATTTCACGATTTTCCCTGTAACAAGCTGTACTGTAAAGTCGACAACAGCGTCTGTAACACCTTCCGTTTGAACAAAAGGGAGATATATTCCGTAGGCATTCAGAATCGTTCTTATGGAATCATCTATTTTATCCCTGACGGTTATATGGGCGTCGAGTTCGGCTCTTCTGTTCGAAAGATTTCGAATTTTTACGTAACTGCCGTCAAGCTTCTTTCCTTCATATTGAGGTTTGTAGAGTTTGAACGAAAGAACATCGTTTTGCAAGGTTATATCGATTTTTGGAGTCGAAACAGGAGGAACATCTGGATGAAAGTGTATCTTTGCATCATAGGCGGTTGCAAAAGCGCTCAGTTTTGTCGGATCGAAATCTACAGAGCCGTCTTTTTTGAGGGTGAACCCGCCTTTTATATAATGAAGCAGATATCTTTTTGCCGGTATTTTCGGGTAGATCCATACTTTTATCTGTTCAAGAGGATTAATGTAATCGACAAGCGGCTTTATGGAACCGCAGGGTTGTGAATCGATTTCAAAAGAGAAATAGTCGTTTTTATGGCTTATACTAAAGTGCCCTTGAATGCCGAAAGCATCATAATTTCCTTCGCCCTTCCATACCTTTTTGCGGAAGTCGTATCTGATGTTTCCCGAAAGCTCTGCCTGCGGCTGCTTGATGAGCAGTTTTCTTATCTGGGCTTCCAGGCTTTTTGACTTTGGATCGAAAGTGATTTCGGAAGCGAGCTGGAACCTGTCTGAATCGAAGTAAAAAACATCATCGCTGTAAAGCAGGTGAAATACCCTCTCTCCGACTATCAGGTTTTTTATGACGACTTTTCGGAAGTAGTTTGGCAGATACTCGACCAGTGTCGTAACCCTGTTCAGCTCTTTCACCGTTTTTACCGGTCCGTTCTGCTTCTTTACAGTAATGGAGTCTACGGAGATGATCAGTTTTTTATCGAGTTTTATGTAGAATTGGTTGATTTTCAGGCCGGGAAGAGAAATTTTCGGTATTGTTACACCCGATGTAAGAAAAAAGAAGAGAACTATGAAAATAAGCAAAAGAGCCACAAAAATTTTGAGCATAGTCGAATGGAGTAGTTTGGCTGTAGTAATAATCATTTTGTCGCTCTGCTATTATCTCATTCAGCCGGTCAGAACGAGTAGAGTTGTCTACCTGCCGGCCGGTTCGGTGGCGTCGATTATATCATATCTGCACGAAAGCGGGATGGATATAAACACCCTTGACCGGTATCTTGTAAGATTTTTCGGTTATCCCCAGAAGGGCTGGATCGATATCGGAACTACAAAACTGGCCAAAGGAGATCTACTGTACCGTCTTACCCACGCCAAAGCGGCAATGACGGAAGTCACTCTGATTCCGGGAGAGACGAGGGAGCTGTTTTTTCAAGATATCGCACAGGAACTTCACCTCGACAGGGAAAAGCTCGATGCGGCTTACAGCAATTATGCGCCGTATCCTGACGGTGTTATATTTCCCGATACATATTATATACCGATAGGAATAAGTGAAGAGCACCTGGTATATTATCTGGTAAAAAAATCACTGGCCAGACATGAAGAACTGGCAAAAAAGTTTTTCGGCATATACAACACCAAAAAATGGTTTCGATATGTAACGATTGCGTCTATTATCCAAAAAGAGGCGGCAGATGCCCGGGAGATGCCGCTTGTCTCGTCGGTCATCTACAACAGGCTAAAAAAGAAGATGCCGCTTCAGATGGACGGTACACTCAATTACGGGGCTTTCTCCCATCAAAAGGTGACAAAAAGACGTATTCTGTCGGACAACACGCGGTTTAATACATATAAATACAGAGGCATTCCTCCATATCCCGTCGGCAGCGTCTCTCTCGATGCACTAAAAGCGGCCGTAAAACCGGCAAAAAGCGACTATCTATATTTTGTGAAGGGAAAAAGCGGAAAGCATATTTTTACGAAGAGTTACAAATCGCATTTGAGAGCTCTAAAAAGTGTGAATAAATGAAACAGTAACTACAGTTGAAGCGCCATTCTCCTGCTATTTATCGTTAACTAAAAGATAGATTGCTACTATAGAATCTACAAATCACCTAAGGAGAAAGTTATGGCATCAGCTCCAACAATTGTTTGGACAAAAATCGATGAGGCTCCGGCACTGGCAACCTATTCTCTGCTTCCCATAGTAAAGAAGTTTGTCGGAAAGGCCGGTGTTGACGTTCGGCTAAGCGACATTTCACTGGCAGGCAGAGTTCTTGCCGCCATGGGAAAACAGACAGATGAACTTGCCAAACTCGGCGAACTGGTACTAAAACCTGAGGCAAATATTATCAAACTGCCGAATATTTCAGCATCACTTACACAGCTGAAAGATTGTATCGCCGAGCTTAAAAGCCAGGGGTACGATATTCCGGACTATCCTGAAAATCCCCAAACAGATGAAGAGAGAGAGATTGCAACCAAATATGGAGCATGCATGGGTTCTGCGGTCAACCCGGTTCTTCGGGAGGGCAACTCGGATCGACGTTCCGCGCACGCAGTTAAAAAGTATGCCCAGGAGCATCCTCACAGACTCAAGCCTTTTGCTGAAAATTGCAAGGCTCGTGTTGCACACATGGAGGGCCACGGTGATTTCTATGCAAACGAGAAGTCGGTAATCGTACCCAAAGCCCAGACTCTCAAGATTCAGCTGAACGACAATGTTCTAAAAGAGATAGAAGTAGATACCGACGAAGTTATCGACGCGACGTTCATGTCGGTCAAGGCTCTTCGAGAATTTTATCTCAAGACGATTCAAGAGGCGAAAGAGAAAGGACTTATCTGGTCGCTGCATCTGAAAGCTACAATGATGAAGATCTCCGACCCGATCATGTTCGGCCATGCCGTTGAGGTCTTTTTCAAAGATGTCTTTGAGAAGTATGCGGATGAACTGGAGAAGATCGGCTTCACCCCGAACCAGGGTCTGGGTGACCTTTACGACAAACTCAAAAAGTCCGACAAGGCGGAAGAGATTGAAGCAGCCATCAAGGATGCCATTGTCAATTCCGATCCTACTCTGGCTATGAGTGACAGCGACAAACTGATAACCAACCTCGATGCACCAAACCTGATCATTATAGATGCCTCTATGCCGGTTGTTATCCGGGAAGGCGGCAAGCAGTGGGATAAAGACGGCAATGCCGGTGAGACCCTTGCTGTGATTCCTGACAGTACCTATGCGATGTTCCATGAAGCGATGATGGAAGATTGCAAGAAAAACGGCCAGTTCGATGTAACAACAATGGGGCGTGTCTCCAATGTCGGTCTTATGGCCAAAAAAGCTGAAGAGTACGGTTCTCATCCGACAACTTTCGAAGTAGCTGAAGACGGCGTTATGAGGGTGCTCGACGAGAACGGTACAGTGCTGATGGAGCATCAGGTTGAAAAAGGTGATATCTGGCGGCTGGTGCGTACCAAAGATATCGCTATTCGCGACTGGGTTCGCCTTGCCGTTGAGCGTGCAAGAATCGAAGGAGTACCTGCGGTATTCTGGCTTGACGAGAATCGTGCACACGACGCCAATATGATCAAACTTGTCGAAAAATACCTCAAAGAGCATGATACTACCGGTCTTGACCTGCCTATCATGCCGGTAACGCAAGCCACTTATTACACCAATGAGCGTGTGCGTGCAGGTAAAGATACAATTTCGGTAACAGGTAACGTTCTGCGTGACCACCTAACCGACATGTATCCGATTCTGGAACTTGGAACTTCAGCCAAAATGCTCTCAATTGTACCTCTGCTTGCGGGCGGCGGACTCTTCGAGACCGGTGCCGGCGGTTCCGCACCAAAGCATGTTGAGCAGTTCCTGAAAGAGGGTCACCTGCGCTGGGACAGCCTGGGAGAGTTCCTGGCTCTGGCAGAATCGCTGCGTATGGAGTATATGAAGTCTGAAGATGAGAGGATAGGTGTAATGGCCGATACACTGGACAAAGCCAATGAAGGTTATCTCAACAACGACAAAGCACCTGCGAGAAAGTGTGGAGAACCAGACAACAAAGCATCACATTACTGGGTTGCTCGTTACTGGGCGGAAGCGCTTAGTACACAGACTGTTGACGAGGAGATGAGCAAAACGTTTACACCGGTTGCTGAAGAGCTCATATCCAACGAAGAGAAAATTCTCTCCGAACTGCTTGCAGCCGAAGGCAGCCCGAAAGATATCGGAGGCTATTTCAAGCCTGACGATATCAAAGCCGAACAAGCTATGCGTCCGAGTCAGACTCTCAACAAAATAATCGATTCGATTGCTTAAATGCGATCTGTTTCTCCGCCTTCTGGCGGAGGAAAGATAGGTGGATAAAGCTTTGAGAAAGAAGTTTTATTCGTTTATCTTCAGCGTCCCTTCTTTTAACAGGATATACTCAAAGTCTCCCGAAACGGCAGGCTGAAAAATTAACAAAAAGGATTGCCAATGGGAAAAGGAAAACGTGTCGGAATCGTTGGAGCCGGAAACGTCGGCTCCACTGCGGCATTTATTCTTGCCATGAACGGTGTATGCCACGAAATAATTCTTCGTGACAACAAGATAGATATAGCAAAAGGTAAAGCACTCGATATGAGCCAGGCTGCGGCAGCCGCCAGAAGCCATACAATCGTTTCTGTCGCTGAAGAGCCGAGCCAGCTGAGTGACTGCGATGTGGTTGTAGTAACCGCGGGAAGTCCCAGGCTTCCGGGTATGAGTCGCGATGACCTGCTTCTAAAAAATGCGGAAATCACAAGAGAAGTAGTGAGAGACATCAAGACATTCTCTCCTAATGCCATCATTATCATGGTTTCCAATCCTCTCGATGCAATGACATATGTTGCGCTCAAAGAGAGTGGATTCGAAAGAAACAGGGTTCTCGGTATGGCCGGTATTCTCGACAGTTCCCGTATGGCTTATTTCATACAGGAAAAACTGGGATACGGCGCCGGTCAGATTCGTGCTTCTGTTATGGGAGGTCACGGAGATGACATGGTTCCTCTTCCGCGCTACTCTACAGTCGCCGGTGTACCTCTCAATGACCTCCTTACAGATGAAGAGATCGATGAGATTGTAGAAAGAACCAAGCACGGCGGTGCAGAGATCGTCGGTTATCTGAAGACCGGTTCCGCATACTATGCGCCGGCAAAAGCCACGACTATTATGGTCGAAGCTATCTTGAAAGATACAAAGCAGATATACCCGTGTGCTGTTCATCTGGATGGTGAGTACGGTTACAGCGATGTAGTCAGCGGCGTACCGGTCAGTATAGGAGCAAACGGTGCGGAAGATATTATTAATGTATCTTTGAATGCCTGTGAGCGTAAAATGTTCAAAAAATCGGTCGAATCGGTACAGAGTTTGATCGATTCGCTCAATTCTCACAAATTTTTCGGAGACAGCCAATGAGGGAAGTTTCTTATGAAGATATAGTGAAAGCTGTAAAAAATATGGTTATCCATACCGCGACGAATTTGCCAGAAGATGCATTGAAAAAGCTCAAAGAGGCTCACGAAAAAGAGAAAAGCCCGGTTGCCAAAAAGGTTCTCGAGCAGCTTCTTGAGAATGCTGATATCGCCCGTGAAGAGAAGCGTCCTCTCTGCCAGGATACCGGCCTGGCCGTCTACTTTGTAAAAGTCGGACAGGATGTCAGAATTACCGGAGGCCTGCTTAAAGATGCTATCAACGAGGGAACGGAACAAGGGTATATAGAGGGTTACCTTCGTGCATCTACATGTGACTGTTTTACCAGAGAGAATCTCAAAGAGAAGGTCGGCTACAATCTGCCTGCAGTCATACATATCGACCTTGTTGAAGGCGACAAAATAGATATAGAGTATGCGGCCAAGGGCGGTGGAAGCGAAAACGTAAGCAGAGCACGTGTCCTCGCCCCTGCACAGGGCAGGCAGGGCGTTATAGATTTTGTAAAAGATGTCATCTCCGAAGCAGGTCCCAACCCGTGCCCTCCCATAATCGTAGGAGTGGGGATCGGCGGTACGTTTGAAAAGGCTGCAATTTCCAGCAAACATGCCCTTTTCAGGGAAGCGGGAGAACCGAATGCGGATCCCGGCGTGGCTGAATTCGAAAAAGAGCTCCTTTATGAGCTGAACAAACTCGGAATCGGGGCGATGGGAATGGGAGGAACAGAAACTGTTCTGGCAGTACATATCGAGAAAAACCCCTGCCATATTGCAAGTCTGCCGGTAAGCGTAAATGTACAGTGCCACAGCAGCAGACATAGCCACATAACGCTGTAAGGATTGAGAATGAGTCAAGTACACTATCTAACAACACCGCTCAGCGATGAAGATGTAGAGAATCTGAAAGCGGGAGATATAGTCTATCTCTCCGGTATTATCTTTACGGCCCGCGATGCTGCCCACAAACGGCTTGTAGATCTTATAGAAAACAAGGAAGAGCTGCCTTTTCAGCTTGACGGTGCAGTCATATATTTTGTAGGACCCACTCCTCCAAAGCCCGGTGACCCCATAGGAAGTGCGGGGCCGACTACCAGCTACCGCATGGACAGCTACTCTCCGACGCTGATCAAACACGGCCTCAAGGGTATGATCGGTAAAGGGAAAAGGAACCAGGAAGTAAAAGATGCCTGTAAAGAGTACAAGGCTGTATACTTCGGTGCCACAGGCGGTGCAGGTGCGCTGCTGGGAAAACTTATAAAAGAGGCGAAAGTTATTGCATACGAAGAGCTTGGGCCCGAGGCTGTCAGAATGCTTCGTGTAGAAGACTTTCCGGTTACAGTCATAAACGATGCTTACGGCAACGACCTGTATGAAGAGGGCCGAAAGCAGTACGAAGTAAAAGACTGAAATTCAAAGCAAAGGATGGAACTATGAACATACATGAGTATCAAGCGAAAGAGATTTTTCGTCAGTACAGCGTACCCGTTCCGAACGGACAGGTTGCGTTCAGCCCTGATGAGGCAGTCGAAGCCGCGCGCAATCTGGGTGGGAAGCTGTGGGTTGTAAAAGCACAGATTCATGCAGGCGGACGCGGACTCGGGGGAGGAGTAAAACTTGCAAAATCTCTCGACGAGGTAAAAGAGCTCGCCGACCAGATTCTTGGAATGACTCTGGTAACACACCAGACCGGGCCGGAAGGCAAAGTTGTTCACAAGATTTATGTGGAAGAGGGTGCTGATATCGCCAAAGAGTACTATCTCGGTATGCTGCTGGACCGTGCTGCAGAGATGCCTGTTATGATGGCTTCAACAGAGGGCGGAATGGAGATTGAGAAAGTCGCCGAAGAGACTCCTGAAAAGATTGTTAAGGTAAATATAGACCCTGCTATCGGATTCCAGGGCTTTCACGGCCGCCAGCTGGCATTCGGACTCGGGCTCGCAAAAGAGGAGATCGGACCTTTTATAAAGTTTGCCAAAGCTCTGTATGAAGTTTATATGGACAAAGATGCCGAAATGATCGAAATCAACCCTCTGATAAAGACAGGGGACGGAAAATTCCTGGCACTCGATGCAAAAATGGGTTTTGACGACAACGCTCTGGGACGCCACCCCGATATCCTGCAGATGCGTGATCTCAATGAAGAAGAACCTACAGAGATAGAGGCCAAAGAGCATGGCCTCAGCTATATAAAACTCGACGGAAACGTCGGTTGTATGGTAAACGGAGCGGGTCTTGCTATGGCTACGATGGATATTATCAAACATGAAGGCGGAGAGCCGGCAAACTTTCTCGACGTGGGTGGCGGAGCAAACCCCGAGACAGTGGCGAAAGGATTTGAAATTATCCTCAAAGATCCGAATGTGAAAGCGATTTTTGTAAATATCTTCGGAGGCATTGTACGCTGTGACCGTGTTGCAAACGGAATTCTTGAAGCTACGAAAATTACGGATGTCAACGTTCCGGTCATTGTAAGACTCGACGGTACGAATGCAACAGAGGCGGCGGAAATCCTGAACAACGCCGGCATAAAAAATATTATAGCTGCTGATGATCTTGCCGACGGTGCAAAAAAAGCGGTCGAAGCTGCGAAGTAAAGGGTAAAAAGCGTTAAATGAAAGTGAACTGCTTCGCTTTCATAGCTTTTTGCGAGTTTTTGGTATGCAAACTTGCATCCAAAAAGTCAGGTTACCGATTTTTAAAAAGGAGAAATTTTTATGAGTATTCTAGTAAATAAAGATACAAAAGTAATCGTCCAGGGGTTTACCGGTAAAGAGGGTACCTTCCACGCTTCACAGTGTATCGATTACGGTACCAAAATCGTCGGCGGTGTAACTCCGGGCAAAGGTGGACAGGAACACCTTGGGCAACCTGTTTTCAATACCGTCAAAGAGGCTGTAGAGACAACCGGTGCTACCGTTTCAATGATCTTCGTTCCGCCGGCTTTCGTGGCTGATGCCGTAATGGAAGCTTCCGATGCGGGGATCGAGCTTGCGGTAATAATTACTGAGGGAGCGCCGGTAAAAGATATGATGTTTGCAAAGGCATACGCTACAAAAAAGGGGATGAGCACAATCGGACCGAACTGCCCGGGTGTAATTACAGCCGAAGAGTGCAAAATAGGTATTATGCCTGGATTCATTTTCAAGAAAGGTCCCGTAGGGCTTATCTCCAAGTCCGGCACACTCACATATGAAGCTTCAAACCAGGTTGTAAAAGAGGGACTGGGAATCACAACCGCAGTCGGTATCGGCGGAGACCCGATTATCGGTCTGAGCTACAAGCAGCTTCTTCCGATGTTTGAAGCCGATCCGGAAACGGAAGCGATCGTTATGATCGGCGAAATCGGAGGAGATCTGGAGATACAGGCGGCAGAATTTATAAAAGAGCACATAAGCAAGCCCGTTGTTGCATTCATTGCGGGCCAGACTGCTCCCAAAGGAAAGCGTATGGGCCATGCGGGAGCCATTATCTCCGGCGGAAGCGGAACAGCTGCCGAAAAGATGGCTGCACTCGAAGCTGCAGGTGTCAAGGTTGTCGTTTCGCCGGCGGATATCGGCAAAGCTGTCAAAGAAGTGATGGGAAAGTAAGCGGTAATGTTTAAAACTTACGAAGTTGCCAATATTCGATGTGACGGGTGTGCCAACACTATAAAAAAGGCACTCTCTGAGCATTTTGGTAACAGCGTCGACGTCGATTTGAGTGTGATGCCACGAAAGGTAACAGTAGAGATAAAGGGGGATGCCGATGAGGAGCTTTTTATTTCGACCTTAAGAAAGCTGGGTTATCCTCTAATCGATGATGAGGTTTCAAACATCGAAGGCGTGGTGATGAAAGGTAAAAGTTTCGTCTCCTGCGCTGTAGGAAAATTCAATCCAACGAAGGAGAAGCAATGAGTCTGATGAAAGCACCGGAAAATACACCGGTCTGGACCGACGAGAGTCGCTGTAAAGCTTGTGATATCTGTGTATCTGTCTGCCCTGCAGGCGTACTGGCTATGCGTTATGAACCCCATTCCGTACTGGGAGCTATGATAACAGTAGAAGCACCTGAACTTTGTATAGGCTGTAACGACTGCGAGCTGAGCTGCCCTGATTTCGCTATTTTCGTAGCGGACAGGAAAGAGTATAAATTCGCAAAATTGACCGATGCGGCAAAAGAGCGGGCTGAAGCTATAAAAAGCAACAAATATATGACGCTGAGCGCATAAGGAGCAAGAATGGCAAGAGAAGTAATTTCCAGCGGTAATGACCTTTCAGCGAAGGCTGCGGTCGATTCAGGATGTATGTTTTTCGGGGGTTATCCGATTACACCTTCAAGTGAGGTTATGCATACGATCTCAGATCTTCTTCCGAAGGTAGGCGGTGCATGTATACAGATGGAAGACGAGATCGGCGGTATCTGTGCCGCGATAGGTGCATCCATGAGCGGTGTAAGGTCTATGACGGCAACATCGGGACCGGGAATTTCACTGAAGGCTGAGAACCTCGGTCTCGCACAGATGGCGGAAGTGCCGCTTGTTGTAGTAAACGTCATGCGCGGCGGCCCATCTACAGGTCTTCCTACACGTGTTTCGCAAGGCGATGTCGCACAGGCGAAAAATCCTTCACACGGCGACTACAAGTCTATAACTCTTTGTGCAGGCAACCTGGATGAGTGTTATACGGAAACAGTTCGTGCTTTCAATATAGCAGATCGCTTTATGCAGCCGGTTATCGTTTTGCTTGATGAAACAATAGGCCATATGCACGGAAAAGCGGTTCTACCTGACCTTGAAGAGATAAAAGCAGGTATAAAGCCGCGAAAGACTTTTGACGGTCCGCCGGAAGAGTACAAGCCTTATGGCGTAGCGCAGGATGAACCTGCAGTTTTGAACCCTATGTTTAAAGGATACCGATATCACTTTACGGGTCTTCATCATGATGCTATGGGCTTCCCTACCGAAGAGATAGAGACATGCCGTAAATTGATCGATCGTCTTTTCAGAAAAGTGGATGAGCATCTCGATGAACTGGAGCTCAATGAAGAATATATGATAGATGATGCGGATATTCTGATTATAGCTTACGGTTCAGTCTCACTGGCAGCCAAAGAGGCGATCAACAGACTGCGTGAAGAGGGTATAAAAGTGGGACTTTTCCGTCCGATCACACTCTGGCCAAGCCCGGAAAAACGGATGTATGAACTTGGTCAGAAATTCGACAAAATCCTCAGTGTAGAGCTGAATATGGGTCAATATCTTGAAGAGATTCAGCGTGCCACAGGCCGACACGATATTGAAAAACTTATAAAGGTCAACGGACGACCGTTTTCACCTCAAGATATTATTGAGAAAGTAAAGGAGTTTTAATATGGCTTTCAATTACGACAAATATTTGCGAATGGAGAAGATGCCTACACTCTGGTGCTGGGGATGTGGAGACGGCGTTATTCTAAAATCTTTTATTCGTGCGGTAGACAAGCTCGGACTAAGCAAAGATGATGTTTGTGTGGTTTCCGGTATAGGATGCTCCGGACGATTCAGCTCTTATGTTGATTTCAATACTGTACACACAACACACGGACGGACAGTAGCATATGCTACAGGTATAAAACTGGCCAATCCGGACAAACATGTTATCTGCGTTGCCGGTGACGGTGACGGACTTGCAATCGGCGGTAACCATACAATTCACGGATGCCGAAGAAATATAGATATAACTCTGATTATTATCAACAACTTTATCTACGGTCTTACAAACTCTCAGACTTCTCCTACAACACCGCGCGGTATGTGGTCTGTAACTATGAAGCAGGGTAACATTGACCCGACTTTCGACGGATGTAAACTGGCTGAAGCAGCCGGTGCATCGTTTGTTGCCAGAGAAAAAGTCTCCGAACCCAAAAAGATGGAAAAAGTCATTGTTGCCGCACTTCAGCATAAAGGGTTCTCCTATGTTGAACTTCTCTCAAACTGCCATATCAACCTTGGTAGAAAGAACAAAATGGCTTCCGCTATCGAAAATCTTGACTGGATTGACGAAATCACAGTATCCAAGAAAAAGTATGATGCCATGAGCGAAGAAGAGAGGCTCAATCTCTTGCCTACAGGTATTTTGAAGCAGGATACAGAGGCGGAAGAGTACTGCAATATGTACGAACAGCTCAAAGAGGTCTATCAGGGTAAGCGCGACAAGTTTACACAAGCAGACTTCAAGAAAACGATTTAAGGAGTTGTTATGAGCAAAATTGTAATGCGCTTTACCGGTGTCGGCGGACAGGGTGTACTTCTTGCAGGCGAAATATTTGCCGCTGCAAAGATAAAAATGGGCGGATACGGTGTCAAGACCGCGACCTATACATCTCAAGTGCGCGGCGGTCCAACCGTTGTCGATATACAGCTTGACGACAAAGAGATATACTACCCTTATGCCATCGACGGTCAGATCAACTTCATGCTTTCGGTTGCAGACAAGAGCTACCAGCTCTTTAAAAATGGAGTTGCCGAAGGCGGTATCATCGTTATAGATCCGAACCTTGTCTATCCGACTGAGGAAGACAGGAAAAAGTGGAGAATCGTTGAAATTCCCATTATCACTATCGCTAAAGAAGAGGTCGGTAACGTTATTACGCAAAGTGTTGTTGCACTTGCTATAGCCAATACGTTTACCAATGCTATTCCTGAGGACGTACTGATCGAAACAATGCTCAGCAAAGTACCGAAAAAAGTACATGAAGCAAATATAAAGGCGTACGAACTCGGAAAAAAATATGCTCTCGAGGCACTTGAAAAGATGAAAAAAGAGAGCTGATTTTTCAGCCTTTTTCGGCGCGGGGCTTTTGCCCTTCGCCATACTCTCTACGCAGACTCTCCAAAATTAAAAATTTCTGAAACTAATCTCAAATTATGGTATAATACGCCCAAGGTACGGCGGATGCTTGCATGGATTTCTCCATGAGGAAAGTCCGGGCTGCAGTGAAGCAGGGTTCCGTCTAACGGACGGCCATCGCAAGATGAGGGACAGTGCAACAGAAAGCAGACCGCCCATCCCGATTTTCATTAATTATGAAAAGAGGGATGGGTAAGGGTGAAACGGCGGGGTAAGAGCCCACCAGCGCCTTGAGCAATCCTGGCGGCTATGTAAACCCAACCCGCAGCAAGAAGGGTATGGTAAAAGCTTCACAACTTTTGCCCTTCGCTTGAGCGTCATGGTAACATGACGGCTAGATAAATAAGCATCCTTGACATAACCCGGCTTACAGCCGTACCTTGAAAATCACTTTTTTACCCACTTTCACTTAACCCGTTACACTCCAAAAATTAAAAGTGTTACTTTTTTACCACCTTCACCTCTTTTGATTAAACATATAAATTTTTTATATTGAGTTGAGCCTTTCTTTTTGTAAAATCTATATACCAATACAAAATTTTTTGAAAGGGGTAACGATGAAAAAAATCACTTCATTGTTTTTGGGTGTGGCTACGGCTTCGGCATTGATGGCAGGAGGCCATGGAGTACACTGGGGTTACAGCGGCCATGCAGGCCCAAGTCATTGGGGAGATCTTTCCGATAAATATATCATGTGCAAACTCGGCAAGAACCAGTCACCGATCGACATTAAGACAGCTACCGCTTTTGAGACCGATCTTCCGGCAATAGGTATAGATTACAAATCTGCTTCCAAAGAGGAGCTCAATAACGGCCACACAGTACAGGTCAATATCGTTCCCGGCAGCAGCATATCTGTTGACGGAATCAAATTCGAACTCAAGCAGTTTCACTTCCATACTCCCAGTGAAAATACTATAGATGGACGCCATTTCCCGCTTGAAGCGCACTTTGTACATGCAGATGCAAACGGAAATCTCGCAGTTATCGGCGTAATGTTCGAGTATGGCAAAGAGAACCAGGTCCTTAAAAGCGTATGGGACAGAATGCCCGAGCATGCAAACGATGTAGAGAAGATAACTCTTTCTGCAGAAGAGGTAAAAAATCTGCTACCGGCCGACAAAGACTACTACAGGTTCAACGGCTCTCTTACTACACCTCCTTGTTCAGAGGGTGTAAGATGGTTTGTCATGAAGCAGCCGGTTACAATCAGCAAAG
>CAYZMY010000002.1:0-31815 GCA_964479605.1 uncultured Campylobacterales bacterium
AAGAACTGGATGCGCTTGAGGCATCCGTCTACGTTAAATACGTTATACTTTAGATGTATTGACAACACGTACCATACAGGAAACAATAGCCTGTATGGTACGTTAACTGTTATTTTTTTTCTTCAAATACCGATACTCATATGTAATCGGAACTTCTGTCTAATAAATAGACCTTATTATAATTATAATTATAATTTTTATAGTAATATTTCTGTTTTTACTGTAAAATAAAACAATTTCTTCACCAAAGGAGCGGCATATGAAGAGAATAGCGATGGCATTAATATTCTCATTGCCCCTGTTTGCGGCACACAAGAACCTTACTCTTGATCAGGCGCTTATACTTGTGAAAAAGAATAATCTTGAGATACGTGTCGCTGAAGACGAGACACGTATGAAGGGTATGGATGTCCGCATAGCAGACGGCTATAATTATGGAAGTGTCGATATCGTCATGAATGCTTTGCGTTCAAATGATGCAGGCAATGTTTTCGGATTCAAGCTTCAAAGCAGAGAAGCTACATTCAGAGATTTCGGTTTTTCCGATTTTCTTGGAGGTGTGGGACAGGCACTTGGAATGGCCGGAGGTGATTTTGGACAGTTCACCGCTATTATGTCAAACCCCGCAATGCAGAACCGTCTTCTAGATACTGCACCGAACGATCTGAATTATCCGGGAGCAAGAAACCACTTTCAGGAAAAAATCCAGTACAAGGTTCCGCTCTATGTTGGAGGCAAACTTAACAAGTATGGTCAGATTGCCCGCAAAATGCAAAATATGAGCAGGCTGGACAAGCAGAAGATAATGAACGAAAAAGTCTATCAGACGCGAAAAACTTTTTATGATATAGCTCTTGTCAACAGCTATATCAAAAATCTGAAAATTATTCTAAAAAATGTTGAAGAGCTGGAAAACACGGTATCAAGTATGGTCAAAGAGGGGTATGCACTCGATATTGATCTGCTTCAGGTCAAGTCAAAAAAGGCTGATGTACTGCGCATGCTCAACCAGGCAAAGCTAAATCGTGATCTAGCATATCAGTTTCTTTCGTTTCTGCTGGATGAGAAGGTAGATTCGGTATCTGTTGCCGACAAAGATGTACCGATGCCGATAATGGACAAAAAAGAGATGATTAACAGAAACCTCGATATTCAAAAAGCCAAAATGGGGCTTGAAGTGACAAAACTTGCCATTGGAGTTGAAAAAGCAGGGTATTATCCGCAGATCGGTGCATTTGCAGAGTACGGAAGTGCCGATGATTCGTTTATGAATGACTTTACAGACAAAGACGCATATACAGTCGGTGTGCAACTGAAGTGGAATGTCTTCAACGGGATGATCGACAAATCAAAATATGAAAAAGCCAGAATTCAGAATCTTAAAGCGCAGCATCAGGTTGAACTGGCAAAAAAAGGGATAGCGCTTAAGATAGACAAAATAATTACCGAGATCAAAAGCCGAGAGTATGACATAAAGTCTCTGAAACAGAAAGTCAAGTTTATGAGAAGAGTCTATGAAAACTATTACAACCGTTATAAAGAGGGTCTGATTTCAATCAACGATGTCCTGATTAAGAACAGTGAAGAGATTCAGGCGGTTTTGAAACTTGCAAAAACACGCAATGCAAGGAATGACAAAGTTTTCAAACTTGAAAATATCATCAACAAAGGAATGTTATGAAAAAGATTGTTCTTGCCATTATGATGCTGGCAGCGGCGGCTGTAGCTGCGGAACTGACTCTTACGGGAAGCGTCGTATCGGATAACCAGAAGATGATGACAAGCCGATATATGGGATTTGTAAAAAAGGTATATGTTGTCGAGGGGCAGAGGGTAAAAAAGGGACAGCTTCTTTATACAATCGACTCAAAAGAGATCGACAGTGCCAAGTCACAGGTCGAGCTTGCGATATCTCAAGCAGAACTGGCTTTGCAGATGAACCGGAATCAGTATAACAATATACTGACAAACCTTGCACGCCATGAACGTCTTTTCAAGAAGGGTATGGTCTCCAAATTCGAGCTTGAAAACCTCCAGCTTGCGGCTGAAAACACCAAAGCGATGATAGAGATTTCGGAAAAGCAGGTTGCGCAGGCAAAAGCGAAGCTCAAAGAGGTTTTGAATCAGTACGCCTACCTGGATGTTCGAGCTCCAAACGATGCTGTTGTAGTGGATAAACGCATAAAAGCAGGCGAGATGGCAATGCCGGGAATGCCGGCCATTATACTTACCGATCTAAGTGATCTCAAGATCCTGACCGAGATTTCGGAAAGTGATATTATAGATGTAAAAGTCGGGCAGAAGGTTATGATAGAAGTGCCTTCTATGAATTTGAGAAAAGAGGGAAAGGTTTTTGCCATTATTCCAAGCTCAAATCCGATGACACACCAGTTCAAAATGAAAGTCTCTTTCGATTATAAAGGTTACAGAATCTATCCGGGGATGTATGCCCAGGTTACTATTAAATAAAGGTGGAGTATGCAAGAGAGTAAAAGCTATCAGCCGAAGGATATTGCAGGTAAACTGGCCCGCGCTTTTCTGCACAATCCTCTAACAGCGCTTCTGGGCATCTTTCTTCTGCTCATCGGCTATCTCTCGCTGGAGATAATGCCCAGAGAAGAAGATCCGCAGATTTCTGTGGCGGGGGGTACTATTATTGTGCCTATGCCGGGTGCTACGCCGCGCGAAGTGGAAAACATCATCGTTAATCCGCTCGAGAGGAAGATCAAGGAGATCAAGGGTGTAGAGCATGTTTACGGAATCGCCATGGCGAATGTGGGAATCGTAAATGTTATGTACTATATAGGGGAAGACAGAGAACAGGCGAATCTCAACCTGTATGACAAAGTGATGCAGAACATGGACCTGCTTCCCAAAGGGGCCATGCAGCCGCTTGTAAAGCCGTTTGATGTTGATATAGATATTCCGATAGTAACAATAGACTTCTATAGAAAACCCGGCTCCAAAGTCAGTGAAACGGACCTCTTCAAGGTGGTAAGAGATATTCAGCAGCAACTAAACCGCATAGAAAATGTCTCCAAAACCGAGATCAAGGGAGGAAGCAAAGAGCAGTATAACATTCAGGTAGATCTCGGCAAATTGTCCGGTTACCACCTCTCTTTGGGTCAGATTGTGCAGGCAATCAAAGCTCTGGCAGTCAATGTGCCAGATGTCAAAGGGAGAACGAAAGACGGAAAACTGGTAATTTTCGGTGTCAAAAATGCGATAGAGAGTATAACCGATGTACAAAATCTCATTGTAGCACAGTATATGGGTTCGCCGATCTATCTGAAAAATGTCGCCGATGTTACTGCCGGAAGCGATATCCAAAACTATAAAAAAGTAATAATGACTCAAAGAAACGGTGAAAAGTTCTCCGATATACATGATGCGGTGACTCTCTCACTCGGCAAGCTTGCCGGATCCAATGCGGTGACTATAGCGGATGAGATCAAGGAGCATTTAAATAGTATCACGCCTAAACTGGAGAAGCTCGGTATTGGCTATTTGATTACGCGCGATTACGGTAAAAGAGCAAACGATGCGGTCAACGAGCTCGTCAGCCATATACTGATCACGATAGCCATTATTGCCGTAATGCTTGTCTTTTTCCTTGGATGGAAAGAGTCCCTTATCGTAACATTCACGGTACCGGCTATTTTGGCGATAACACTCTTTATAGCCTATCTGTCAGGGCAGACGATAAACAGAATCACGCTTTTCGCATTCCTCCTCTCGCTTGGTCTGCTTGTGGATGCCGCGATTATTGTGATCGAAAATATACACAGGCATCTTCATGCACACGATGCAGTAGACAGGGATATGGACGATATTATGATTCAGGCAACCGATGAGATAGGCGCTCCTACCAACATAGCTACGCTTGCAATTATCTTGACAATGGTTCCAATGGCTTTTGTAGGCGGCATGATGGGACAGTTCATGAAGCCGATTCCCGAAAACGTACCGGTTGCATTGGTGGCGTCGCTGATAGTGGCATATATATTCACGCCCTACCTGGGACGAAAAATGCTCAAAAAGCCGCATATGCATCACCATCATCACCACTGGGAAAAAGAGAATCCGCAGTCTGAGGGAGGTGCCAAGTGAAGCGCTTTGAGACATTTGTTTTCAACATTCTCGGATCTAAAACCAGGCACTGGCTGGTAATAGGAATCACTCTTGCCGCACTCGTCGGGTCCGTTATGATGCTTCCGTCCAAAATAGTACTGGCCAAAATGCTTCCGGGCAAGAGTGCAAACTCTTTTTCAGTTTATATTCATACACCTACCGACAGCTCGATCGAAGAGACCAGAAAAGTCAGTGAGTGTGTAGTATCATTTTTGCAAAAAGAGAGTGAAGTTACAGATATTGAAGCATATCTGGGGCAGGGGGCTCCTCTCGATTACGCAGGAATGGTAAAAGGCTCCGGTTTTAAAAGCAGTGAAAATGAGGCCGAGATAGTCGTAAACCTCACAGACAAACATGAGCGCGAAGAGCCATCTTTCATGATGGTCCATCGATTGAGACCGGTCATAAAGAGTAACTGTGAGGCGATAAAAGAGGGAACGGTCATAGAGATGGTGGAGCAGCCTGCCGGTCCTCCGACACTGGCTGCCGTAGTAGCCGAAATTTATGGAGATAATTATGAGCATATCTACGCTCTGAGCCGGAAAATTGCCAAAATTTTCAAAAATACCGAGGGCCTTGTAGATATAAATGTGATGGCCGACGATCCGTACAAAAAATTTGAGCTCGTACCCAATTCTGATAAAATAGCCCGCTCCGGTTTAAGTGTGGAACAGGTGAACAAGATTCTTTATCTCGCTTTCGAAGGAATGGTTGTAGCACCGAAAAACAGTCAGAACTATCCTGACCAGATCGGTCTTTTTGTACGGCTCAGTGACAAAACCCGCAGGCTTGCATCACACAGTATGCACGCTTTGGAGACGAAACTTGCCTCATTGAAACTTATGAACAAAAAAGGGATGCTCGTACCTATCAATGAAGTGGTCACTGTGAAAGAGATAGACGCGCCGCCGACACTTATGCAAAAAGATCTCAGACGAATGATCAATGTAACCGCAGAAGCGGATATGGTGTCGCAGGTCTATCCGCTCCTTGATGCGAGAGAGAAGATAATGAAAGAGCTCTCAAAAGAGTATGAAATAACAACGACGGACTATCTTTTCAATCTCCGTTTAAAAGATAAAAAAAGCGGTGAAGTTTTTGATTTGAAGTGGGACGGCGAGATGAAAGTGACACTCGATACGTTCCGTGATCTGGGAGCGGCTTTCATAGCGGCACTGGTTCTTATATTCCTGTTGCTTGTGGTCTATTACAAGAACTTTACCATTAGCGGAATAGTGCTGGCAGGAAGCTTCCTCTCAATAATCGGGGTAATAGTGGGCCACTGGGTTGCAGATATGGTTACCGAGCACACTTTCTTCCTTACAGCGACATCTTTGATAGGCTTTATCGCACTTATGGGTATAAGCTCAAGAAACTCTTTGCTTCTGATAGATTTTGCGAAGTCTCTTATGGAAGAGAAAGGGTTCGACAAACAGCATGCAATTGCTGTTGCAAGTGCAACCAGAGCAAAACCGATCATGCTTACGGCCATAGCAATTATTCTTGGTTCCGCCCTGCTTGCAAGCGACCCGATCTTCGGCGGTCTGGGAGTTGCACTTATCTCCGGAACAGTTGCGGCGGTCATAATCTCTTTGATCTTCATTCCCGTACTCATGTACCGGGCAAAAGCTATGGATATAAAAGCGGGGGAGTAGGATGCCCGATATAGGCCGCATTCTTATCGGTCTTGGGCTCGTTTTGATAATTTTCGGGCTTTTTGTCTCCTTCTTCGGGAGGCTGCCCGGAGATATTTTGATCAAAAAAGAAAATTTCACTATCTATATCCCTATAGCGACATCAATTCTTCTATCTATTATTCTCTCAATACTCTTTTACCTCTTTTCCAAGTTTTTTTAGATAAAATTACTCCAAAAAGCAGGAGTTTTTATGGCAACAATCGGCATGAGTGATCTGAAAAAAGGGATCCGCCTGGAAATCGACGGACAGCCCTACCGGGTTGTGGAGTACCAGCATGTAAAACCCGGCAAAGGGGCCGCTTTTGTGCGGATAAAAATAAAGTCTCTATCGACAGGACGGGTTATAGAGAAGACGGTTCATGCCGGTGACAAGTTCGAGACACCGAATCTTGAACAAAAGACGATGCAGTATCTGTATGATGACGGCGAGATGCTGCAGTTTATGGATACTACAACCTACGATCAGGTTGGGCTCACCCACGAACAGGTAGGTGAAGATGTGATCAAGTTTATGGATGAAGGCTTCACGGTTGACATTCTCTTTCATAATGGAAAACCGATTACAGTCGAGCTTCCGCAGGTTGTCGAGCTTGAAGTAGTGGAGACTCCGCCGAATTTCAAAGGCGACACATCCAGCGGCAGCAGAAAGCCTGCTACGCTTAAAACAGGTGCGGTCGTACAGGTGCCCTATCATATCCTTGAGGGTGACAAGATAAGGGTGGATACCGTAGAAGGCAAATATCTGGACAAAGTAAAATAGATCATATTTCGCCGTTCGTTTCTCGTCATTTGTTTGAAAACGACCAAGAAGGAGGTTGAAGATGGCAAGAGTATGTGTTCCATTGGCAAAAGGTTTCGAAGAGATCGAAGCTGTCAGTCTGATCGATGTAATGCGCCGCGGCGGCATCGAAGTTGTTGTGGCCGGAGTCAACGAAGAGCTGGTGACCGGTGCCAACGGCATTACCGTAAAAGCGGATACCGACATTAAATATGTAGTTGCAGATGAACTGGATATGATCGTTCTGCCCGGAGGATGGGAGGGAACCCATGCCCTGGCCGAAAATGAAACCGTACAGGATCTGCTTCGCGAAATGAAAGCGAAAGAGAAGGTGATAGGCGCCATATGTGCAGCGCCGTTCGCTTTGAAAACGGCCGGAGTACTCGGCAGCAAGTATACATGTTATCCGAGTGTAGAGGAGCAGATAGGAAAAGAGGGGTATACCGATAAACAGAAGGTTGTCATAGACGGTAACGTCATGACATCAAGAGGCCCGGGTACAGCCATATGTTTTGGACTTGCGATAGTTAAGAGGCTTGTCGGTGAAGAGACATATTTGTCATTGAAAGAGGGTCTTATTGCCGACTACTGCTAAAAAAGCCCGCTTCCGGGCTTTCACGCCGACAATCACCCAAAACCTAAAACCCAAAACCTAAAACCCATAACCACCATCCAATTTCTCCAAAAGCTCCTTTGCCAGCTCCTCCCTCTCTTTGTGCATAACATCCAAAACGATATCCGCAACCTTCTCATACTCCTCATATCGGCTGTCGAAAAGCTGACGCGCTCTTTCCGCATCCTGAAAGAGAGGACGTTTTTTGAGTTTCTTTTTGGCATTGTGAGCATTCAGGATACGCTGTAGTATCCACTGAAAATCAGCTTTAAGATATACAACTGTTCCTATCTCTTTTATATTCTTTACTTTGTAAAACCCGCCACCGGTGGATATTACGGCATTGCGCACATTTGCAGCCAGCCAGCCGGCGGTTTTCTGCTCCAGTGCCCTGAAAGCCTCTTCACCTGCTGTCGCAAAAATCTTTTTTATTCTTGTATTGGTCATACTCTCAATCATATCATCCGTGTCCAGAGCGTAGAGTCTGCCGTCACACCTGACCAGCTCTCTTGCAAGAGCTCCTTTGCCAACCCCCATGAATCCTATTAAAAGGATGTTTTTTTGCATCTATGCTACCTGTGAATACTCGATTTTGAGATCACTTACGGCGTGCCTGAGAAGTTCCTGATATGCAGCAGCTTTCTCCAGACTTTTTCCGTCCTTCATCTCTGTATTGTAGTCTACCAAAATATCAGCCACACCGCCAGAACCAATATTCAATGCGGCACCTTTTAGCCCATGGGTTATATGCTCAATCTCTTCAACATCCCCCTTCTCGATGCTTTCATCAAGCTGCACTATCGCACTTTCAAGCTGATGTATCAGTTCGAGTACAAATTCGTCGGCCTCTTCAGGACTCAGACCCATTGTCTCGACGAGACGCTGGTGTGTAAAAGGTCCGTATTCTTTTTTGGTAATCTCATCTGCTACGGAACTCTCTTCAGGCTCGGGAGTTTGAGCGGCAGGATACTGCCTGAAGAGTCTCTTCGGGTCGCCATCCGCTTCCGTCTCGGTGTTGTCGGGTAAAACAGTTCCTGAAGTATCGATATCCTGTTTCTCCGGTCGGCTCTCTTCCTTTCGGCCCGGCTCAGGGATGCTTCTTCTGTCATTCTCTCGTGAAACATCTGCATATTCATGATCTGCTTTTGTAGAGTTGTATTCTTCACTCTCTTCGCTCTCCATAATATAATGGTCGTACGATTTCTTCGCCCTGTACTCCAGCACGATTACAACAAGCAGTGCGAAAAGTACCAGCATAAGAACTATTATCGCAATAAACAGTATGGTGTTGATCATCTTAATCCTTTCGATCGTAAAGGCAGCTATAGTTAAATCGGACAAAGAGGCTGAATTTTTAACTGACCTTACGCACCTATAACATCTCTGAGCAAAAAGAGAAAGCATTAGATGCAAGGCGGAAGTTCTCCGGCGTAGCCGAAGCTACGGTGGAGGTTTTCCAACGAAGCAGATGATGCTTTATCTTTTTGTCCCTTCAGGGATGGCATAATTTGCACACAATTTCCGCGTTAGGAAGATTTGAAGCTACCAGTAGCTCCTTCATCTTCCTGCCTTGAACTTGAATGCAACTTATACCACTCAGAGATGTTATAGGTGTGTAAGGTCAGTTTTTAATTTTAGAGGTGTCCTTATTCCATACGGAACTGAATGTGCTGTTTTGAGAGGAGCGAAATATTTTCAAATCGGCCTGAAAACAGCCCCGGTTTCTTGCAGCCGAAGTCTATTTCAAAGATGAAATTTATGAGTTTGTAACCGGGTATAGTGTAGACTTCATTCAAACAAACTTCCTGCGGCCAAGGAGCTTCAATGAGACCGGGATTCACCCACCTTCATCTGCATACCGAATACTCTTTGCTTGACGGAGCCAACAAGATTTCAAAGCTTGCAGGCCGGCTCAAGGAGCTTGGTATGGACTCGGTGGCTATCACCGATCATGGAAATATGTTCGGGGCCATAGACTTCTACCAGCAGATGAAAAACGAGGGTATAAAGCCGATTATAGGCATGGAAGCCTATCTGCATAATCAGGATGATATAGGTGACAAAAGTACACGCCAGCGCTTCCACCTCTGTCTATATGCGAAAAACGAGACCGGTTACAAAAACCTTATGTATTTGAGCTCACAGGCATATATAAAAGGTTTCTACTACTACCCCCGAATAAACAAAAAAATTCTAAGAGAGCACAGCGAGGGGCTTATATGCTCTTCCGCATGCCTTCAGGGGGAAGTGAACTGGCATATGAACCTGAGTGAAAGAAATGTAAAATTCGGTGCTCAGGGATATGATAGAGCCAAAGAGGTTGCGCTGGAGTACAAAGAGATTTTCGGCGACGACTTCTACCTTGAACTGATGCGCCACGGTATAGGGGATCAGCACTTTATTGACGAACAGGTTATAAAACTGAGCCTTGAGACCGGCATAAAGATTGTGGCAACCAACGATACGCACTACCTATACCCGGATGACGCGGAAGCCCATGAAGCATTCATGTGTATAGCGATGAACAAACTCTACGACGATCCGAATCGACTTCGCCACTCCGTTCACGAATTTTTCCTGAAATCTCCCGAAGAGATGGCGGCCCTTTATGCCGATATACCGGAAGCTCTGGAAAATACTCAGGAGATTGCGCAAAAGTGCAACCTTGAGCTTGAGCTTGGAAATCCGACTCCTCCCAATTTCAAGTTTGCCCGCGAATATGCGGCCGAAGAGGGGCTGAACGTCCCTGAACCTGACAGGGAGAACAGCTTCACCAACGACGAGGCCCTCTTTGTACATGTCTGCAGAAAAGGTCTGCAGGAGAGGCTGAAATTTGTAGATCCTCAAAAACATGAGGAGTATAAAGAGCGCCTCGAAACCGAGATGCAGATAATCAACCAGATGAAATTTCCGGGCTATATGCTTATAGTATGGGATTTTGTCAGAGTGGCGAAGGAGCGCGGTATTCCGGTAGGGCCGGGCCGCGGATCGGCTGCGGGGAGTCTGGTGGCCTACTCGTTAGGCATAACCAATATAGACCCGATGAAGTATGACCTGCTTTTCGAGCGTTTCCTGAACCCTGAACGTGTAAGTATGCCGGATATCGATATGGACTTCTGCCAGGCGCGCCGCGGCGAGATTATCGATTATGTGGTAGACAGGTACGGTCGCTACAATGTGGCTCAGGTTATTACGTTCGGCTCACTGCTGGCAAAGGGTGTAATCCGCGACGTTGCACGTGTTCTCGGGGTCAGCTATGCCGAAGCCGACAAAATGGCCAAGTTGATTCCTGATGAGCTTGGAATAACTCTAAACGGAAAGGGCAAGGAGGGTACGGAAGGTTTCAAACCAGGAGCATTCCAGAAAGAGCCCAAACTCAGAGAGCTGATAGAGACCAACCCTACCGCTGCACGTGTATGGAAGTTTGCCCTTGCACTCGAGGGTCTAAAGAGGAATGCCGGTATGCATGCGGCGGGTGTCGTCATCTCCAACGAGGAACTCTGGCACAAGACGCCTCTTTACAAACCCTCGGGCGAAGAGACTCTGGTTACGCAGTATTCTCTAAACTTCCTTGAGGATGTAGATCTTATAAAATTCGACTTCCTGGGGCTGAAAACTCTGACTGTTATAGACAATGCGGTAAAACTGGTCAAAAAGAGACACGGTGTCGAAATCAATCTGGATAATATGCCGGTGGATGACAAAAAGGTTTACGAGACCATAAGAAGCGGTGAGACGATCGGTATGTTCCAGATAGAATCGGGCGGAATGCAGCAGCTCAACTCCAAACTTAAGCCGGACAACTTTGAAGATATAGTCGCGGTGCTCGCACTCTACCGGCCCGGACCTATGGAGTCTGGAATGCTCGACGATTTTATCGAGAGAAAGCATGGGCGGCAGAAGATCACATACATGTTTCCGCAGCTTGAAGAGATCCTCAAGCCTACCTACGGCGTTATAGTCTACCAGGAACAGGTTATGCAGATCGTCCAGACGATCGGAGGCTTCAGTCTGGGCAAAGCGGATATCGTGCGGCGAGCGATGGGAAAGAAAAAGTTTGATCTTATGCAGAAATATAAGAGCGAGTTTGCCCAGGGTGCCAAAGAGCAGGGGCTGGATTATGACAAGGCTGCGGAACTTTTCGATCTTATAGAGAAGTTTGCAGGTTACGGTTTCAACAAATCCCACTCAGCCGCCTATGCGATGGTTACATACCAGACCGCTTATCTTAAAACGCACTATCCTGCCGAATTTATGGCTGCTCTGCTTACCAGTGAAAAAGACAATACTGACAAAGTTGTCAAATATATAGATGAAACCAAAAGACTCGGTATAAAACTCCTGGCCCCCGATATCAACCGATCCGCACTGGAATTTACACCGGACAGAGAGGAAGATGAGGATGTTGAGGTCATTCTTTTCGGTCTGGGAGCCATCAAAGGGGTCGGTGACGCGGCGGTAAATGCGATTCTTCAATCGCGTGAAGAGGGAACTTTTGAATCTCTCGACGATTTTGTCGCACGAATAGATACCCAGAAAGTCAATAAAAAGGTTATAGAATCGATGATAAAAGCCGGGGCACTTGACGGTTTCGGCTACAGCAGGCGCGCTCTGCTTGAATCTATCGAAGCTATCATAGAGGCTATGCACGAGTCTGCCAGAGCTCAACAGATGGCTGTGGGGTCACTCTTCGGAGATGCAGAGGAGATGGTTAGCGTAAAGGTCGATATTGTCCCGATGGATGAGTATGACCAAAAGAGTATTCTGGAGCTTGAGAAGGAGTCTCTCGGATTTTATGTTTCCGGGCATCCTCTGGATCGCTTCAGAGATGAGCTCTCTAAAATCGACTATACCCTCTCTTCAGATATCGACCAGATAGAGGAGGGCTCGGTAGCCCTGCTTATCGGCAAGGTTGAGGAAGTTGTCACGAAAATCAGCAAGAAGGGCAACAAATTCGGCATAGCGAATGTGATGGACCTTCACGGAAACATAGAGATAACCCTTTTTGAGCGCCAGCTTGAACAACTGGACAAAATGGATTTGGATGAGCCTATAGGCTTTAAGGTATCCATAACAAGAGACGGGGATTTTACACGCATGCGGGTTCATAAAATACTGGAGCTGCGGGCGTGCAAAAAAGAGAAGGTGGAGACTAGAATGGTAGAAAAGCCGCAAGAGCCGATGGTGATCCGCCTAGATCTCAGCCATGAGAAAATCCGGGTTCTCGAAGAGATATACAGACTCGCACGCTCCCACCCCGGAAGAAAACCGCTCAAACTGCTTCTGTGTTCGAAACTTCAGGAGGTAGAGATAGAGTCTTCTGTTTTTGTCGATGAGCAGATAAAAACAGCTTTGGAGCAGATGGAGGAAGTTGAGGTTTTCGCTTCAGCGTAAAAAATGTTAAAAGATGGTCGATATTGCTGTAGCGAAATATCGATGAAGGTTCTCAAATGTCAGAATACCATCTGCTGGGCAGACAACCCATTCTAGATGAAAACAAACGCATTTTTGCATACGATCTCTTTTTCAGGGATGAGAAACGCACTGCAAATGAGGCGCCCGGCCGCTTTGCCACTATTTCTGTATTGACAAATGTTTTGAACCAGTTCGGGGCCAAGGAGATACTCGGCTCTTATAAGGCGTTTGTCAGAGTTGAAAGAGATTTTCTGTTCAATGACCTGATTTTGGATATGCCCAAAGATATTTTCGTTTTTTCCGTTCTTCCATCCATGCGGTTTGACATGGCGATTGCCAAAAGAATTCTGGAATTGCGCAGAAACGGCTTCCAGATAGCCCTGAACGATTCGGTTCTGGATGAAGAGCTTATGAAAAGAGTAGGACCCCTGCTTCCGCATTTCAGCTATATCAAAATAGATGTCGACAGAAGCCCGAAAGATAAGTTCCTTGATCTTTTGCGTAGAGTAAAGGCGTATGACCCGCAGCTTATCGCAACGAAGGTGGAGTCGCCTGAGACAGCACAGTTTTGTGAAGACTCCGGTTTCAAAAAATTCCAGGGATACTTTTTCGCCAAGCCGAAGATACTTAAACAGCAAAAGATAGACCCGCACTACAGAAGCGTTATCAGAGCGTATAACCTCCTGATATCCAATGCCGAAGCGGAAGAGATAGCATCTTATCTTGAGCAGCACAGCGCTCTCTCTTTGCAGCTTCTTCGTTATGTCAATTCTGCGGCACTGTCTCTGGCAAGAGAGATATCTTCCATACAGGAAGTTATATTACTGCTTGGAAGACACAATGTGGCCCAGTGGCTGATGATGATCATTTATGCCCAGTCTGTAGGAGGCAGGCAGGGGACCACCCCTCTTGCGCTCATGGCAAAAAACCGTATGGAACTAATGCGCGGAACATGGAAACTGATGTATCCGCAGGCTTCTCGAAGAGAGCTTGATGAAGCACATTTTGTCGGAGCGCTATCTCTGCTAGACGTAGTTATGCAGGCGCCGATGGAGAAGATTCTGTCTGAATTCAATATATCGGAAGATATTAAGTCGGCACTTTTGCAAAAACGCGGAAAATTCGCCCATGTATACATGTTTGTCGAATCGATAGAAAAATGCAATCAGCCCGCTATAGATCTGTTCTTAAACCATTACGGAATTGAAAAAAAGGATTACGACAGGCTGATATTTGAAACTTCCGTCTCGGTCAATAAACTGGATGAAGAGCTGGAGACTGTCTAGAAAAGCAGATGCCGGATGAGGTAATCTAAGAGCGTTTCTTGGGCAGAAGCAGTGTAAACCGTTTTGGCTGCGTCTGCACGATGATCTCACCTTTGTGAGCCTTTACAATCTGGCGGGCAAGTACCATTCCCAACCCGTTCCCTTTGGTCTTTGTTGTGTAAAACGCTTCGAAGAGCCGCTCACTCTCTTCAAGTGCTATGCCGCTGTCTTCAATATGAAATCTGAAACTCTCTTCATCCTCTTCGCAGCTGATCCAGACCTCTCCGCCCTCATCGTCACTCTGATCAACGGCGTCTATCGCATTGAAAATGAAATTCTGAAGCGCAAGAGAGAGAAGGTTTGCGTCTGCTTGCAATGTGGCCGGCGCAAAGCTGTAGTGAAAAGTTATAGGTTTTGTATAGCTGTAGGAATCTACGGCGGCCCGGCACTCTTTTTCGATCAGATTCAATGATATGGGCGAAATGACTGGGTTGACCCCCTTTGAGTACATCAGCGTACTCTTTATGATTCTTTCTACTCTGAAAAGAGAGCGTCTTATCTCGTCTACAATAGGCTGGTTTTTCGGAACTACACGCTTGGAGAGCGATGAGACAAGCAGTGCTATAGACCCGATGGGGTTTCTGATTTCATGGGCCAGATGAGCAGCCATCTGGCCCATAGAAGCGAGACGCTCTTTACGCTTCTGTTCTGTTATGTCCGTTGCGCTGACTACTCTTTTCGCTTCATTCATTGAAATTTTTACAAGGAAAAACCGCTGCTTGAATGCTATTTCCGCCTCTTTTGTATCGAGGTCGATCAGATTCAGCAGGCCGTCCATCCTTTCGGCTTCACTGTTGTGCAAAAAGATGGAACCGTCTTCGTTGAGTACCCACAGTGCATTGGGCAAAACTTCTATTATCTGTTTGATGAGGCTCTGCAACTGGTTGTATGAGTTTGTAAGGGCTATATACTCCTTCTCTACGCTGTAGGTCTGCTCTATCAGGCTTTCCAGCTGCTTTAAAAGAGTCTCTTTTTCGCTCTCTTTCATAGATGACGGAAGCTTGAACTCGTTCACGCCAGGAGCCTTTCAAAATCGTCCAGGTCGAAACACAGAAGCGTCGGGTCGTTTGAAGCTTTCAGCTCTTTGCTGAAGCCGCTTTTCGAGAAGAGAGCAAGATAATCCGGCTTCAAGCCGGAACGTTCGCATTTTGATTTGAGTTTGCTCACCAGGCTTTTGCAGATTTTGTGTCTTTTCCATTTGCACTCTCCTACAATCATCCGGTCATCTCTCGTTTTTGCCACCATGTCAAACTCATTATGCCTGTCCCAGTAGTTTCCCTTTTCAAAGATCGGATCTTTTGCTTCGAAAGTCCTTTTTATCAATGCGTTGGAGAGGTCTTCGAATGTAAAGCTTACATACCGGTCGAAAGAGTTTTGTATATCTTCGAAAAAGGGCTCGAATATACCTTTTTCAATCTCTTTTGCGTGAGGTTCCACGAACGTGTACCAGAAACGATGAAAAGGGTGGACAAACTTGATCTTTGACTGGACTGTGTATCCGCGTTCCTCTTTTCTCTTTTTTGTCCCCGGTACTATCGGCGGCAGACTCTCTCTTGAGTGCTCCTCGTAAAGCATTCCTATACGCTGCAGCGCACTGCAGGCATTGTAGCCTTCGCTTCTGCCCAGGCCGGCACGCCTGAAAACATTTATGATTTTTCCGTCTGAAACAGCCACAGCTTTCAGTACTCTGCGGTTTGCGGATTCAAAACAGGGAGGCGATAAAATCTTGGTTTTTAAAAAGTCGTAGCGATCGAGAATCATCGTCTTTATGCATGAGTGCAATGAGTCGCTGAAGCTAAGGGTGACATATTTTTCCAGCCCTCCGAAGACTGCGTAATACTCTATGAGATGTTCGATCTCAAGATGGGGAAAATGGTCATGAAAGTAGCGGAACTTTTCTATCTCTCTTTTTCCTTTTATCTGTTTGTGGGTTTATTATAACACAACATGGTAGAATCCTTTCTATGAAACATTTCGAAATCGAACGCAGATTTGTGCTCTATCCCTGCTCTATGAAGCGTTTTTTGAGAAACAACTCAATATCCTCTACAAGCACTCTGATAATTCAGTTCTACCTGGTTGCGAAAGAGGGCGAGGTGGTACGATACCGCCGCCGTGACAATACCTACATACGTACAGTCAAACACGGCAGCGGTCTTGTCAGGGAAGAGGACGAGGAGACTATAACAAAGGACGCTTTTGAAGAGGCGTTGGCGCGCAACCGAGGTGGGGTGATAAAAAAAAGACGTTTTGTTTTTAAAATGGACGGGTTTACATTTGAACTGGACAGTTTCAAAAGACCGCTCAAGGGCCTCAATATTCTTGAAATAGAATTCGGCAGTGAGTCTGAGGCGAAGAGTTTCGTCCTCCCGGATGTTTTTAAAAAAATTCTTGCCGAAGAGGTAACCGACAATATCTCTTTTACAAACGGTGCCATCTCAAAAACGATGAGAATACCGCCGATAGAAAGAGCTCTTTCGGAGCTTCTGAATGAAGCGGCGGGCAGGAAAGAGTTTTTAAAGGCATCTGTAAATGTGAGATTCGGTCCTTATGAAAGCGGCGCCCATGCACTTAAAGTTATACTCTATTCACTTGTAAAGAGTGTTGAGGCAAACAGGAGTGCAATTCTCAACGGTTCGAAAGATCCTGAGCGCCTCCATCAGTTAAGAGTCGCAATGCGAAAGATCAGAGCACTCTTTTCACAGATGTCCGCTCTTTTCGATCCGATATGGTGCCAAAAGCATAAAGATAGTGTAAGTTCCTTAATGCGAAAAACGGGGGAGATGCGCGATATAGATGTATACCTTGAAGAGATACGGGAGTATGGAAAAATCCTTCCAGAAAAACTTCATCCCGCTTTGGAAAAACTTGAAAAGTATCTGCATACAAAAGAGGCGGGGGAGAGGGAAAAACTGCATCGTTTTCTAGCGGATGAAATCTTTCGTGAAGAGATGGAAGAGCTTGCCGGCTTCGCCGCAAATCCTTCCGAAGAGGGTCTTTGCGCCGATGCTTATTCACCGGTAATTTTGCCTGTTAAAGCCGTACTCTACAGCCGGTATAGGAAAATTTTGAAAAAAGGCGGCCGGATAGATAAACATTCGCCTGCACATGAGTATCATGCGGTTCGAATAGATGTAAAAAAACTTCGCTATCTGATGGAGTTTTTCTCTTCAATTTTTGATGAAGAGGCTTATAAACAGATGGCTGCAAGGCTTAAATCGATACAGACCATTTTGGGAAAACATCAGGACCTCGATGTGCAAAGCCGGCATTTAAAATCTTTCGAGCAGTTGCCCGGTATGCATGATGAAACCACACTGGAAGCATTTAGGTTTCTTCGTAAGCAGATGGATGAACTGCAGCTGCAAAAGCGTACAGAATTTAGAAGAGAGTTTGCCGGCTTTTCTCAGACGCAAAAGATTTTTAAAAAGATGATCTGCAAATTTTAAGGAGTCAGATATAATGAAAGCAAAATCTCTATTTGTTCTCTCAAGAGAGCGGCATGCGGGAACTCTGTTTATTGCGCTGGGAATGATGGAGATTTTAAGAAGAAGTTACAAGCGGATCGCCTTTTTCAAACCTATCGCACAGAGTGGGGAAAAAGATGATGATATAGAGACAATCAGAGAGGCTTTCGGGCTTTTGCAAAAGAGTGATGAAGCGTGGGCGGTAACTGTTCAGGAGGCTCAAAATCTGCTTGCGGCAGGTGACGAGGAGCGGCTCTATGAGAAGATAATAGGGCGTTATGAAGCTCTTAAAAAGAGTTATGATTTTGTTCTATGCACAGGCTCTACCGGTGAGAGCCTGATGGAGATGGTCGATTTTGACCTGAACCTCAAAATTGCAAAAAATCTCTCATCTCCGGTTGCCGGTGTGGTCAGTGCAAGACACAGAGCTCTTCAGGATGCGGAGGAGGAGATTGCACTTTGGCACTATACGATGAACGAGGAGAGTGTGGAGCCGCTGGCTTTTTTCATAAACCATGTCTCAGACACTCTCTCATGTGCCGTAAAAAAGATAGGTGAAAAGAGAGTGCCGTGCTTTCCCGTTCCGTATGAGGAGGAGCTGGACAGGCCGGCAGTTTTGGATCTGCTTGAAGCGACGGGTGCGCATCCGCTGATACTGAAAAACTCCAAACAGCTCGAGCGCACTATCCGCAGGCCTCTTATAGCCGCCATGCGGCCGGAACATTTTCTTGAAAGGTTTGATGAGGGGGATCTTGTCGTCACTCCCGCTGACCGCAGTGATATTCTTCTTGCGGTATATGCTGCCAATAACTCTGCCCTGTTTCCCGCAGCATCTGCTGTAGTCATAGGAGGAGATTTCGAGCCGGCCGAAAATATAATGGAGCTTTTGAGATCGGACGATAACTTCCGTATAGCGGTAATAGGGGTGAAGAGCGATACGATGAAGCTGGCCATGCAGGTACAAAACTGCGAAGCCAAACTTACACCGAGACATAAAAGAAAGATCACGCTGGCCCTAGGACACTTCGCAAGATATGTAGATGCCTCTCTGATCGAAAAGTCGCTTGCCGAAACAGATGTAGATATCGTGACGCCAGCAATGTTTCTGCACCGCATATTCGCATCTGCAGCGGCGGCGGGCAGGCATATCGTACTGCCTGAGAGTAAAGATGACAGGGTTTTACAGGCTGCCGAGACGATACTCCACAGAAACATCGCGAAGATAACACTGCTGGGAGATAAGGAGAGCATACTAAACAGGGCCGGTATTCTGGGTATAGACATTAAAGATGCGGCTTTTGTAGACCCGCTTAAGAGCTCATACAAAGATAAATTCGCGCAACGCCTGTACGATCTTCGAAAACATAAGGGCATGACCCGCCAGGATGCTGCCGAGCTGATGGAAAATTTTACATATTTCGGAACGATGATGGTTTATGAAGGAGTTGCGGACGGAATGGTATCCGGCGCGACGCATACGACGCGGGAGACAGTGCTGCCTGCACTTCAGATCATAAAGACAAAACCGGGAATAGATATAGTTTCGAGCGTCTTTTTCATGTGTCTTGATACGAGAGTGCTCGTGTACGGTGACTGCGCGATAGTTCCCGACCCGACTCCGAACGAGCTTGCACAGATTGCGATCTCTTCGGCAGAGACCGCGAAGGCTTTCGGCATAGAGCCCTATGTGGCAATGCTCTCTTATTCCACCGGTGAGAGCGGTGTGGGTGCGGATGTCGACAAGGTGCGCAAAGCAACCGAGACAGCGAAGCGTATGCGTCCGGATATTCTGATAGAGGGACCAATGCAGTACGACGCCGCGATCGACCCCGATGTGGCACGAAAAAAGCTTCCCGGCAGCAGAGTGGCCGGAAGAGCCACCGTCTTTATTTTTCCGGATCTTAATACGGGCAACAATACCTACAAGGCAGTCCAGCGCTCTACAGGAGCTGTCGCCATAGGTCCGGTACTGCAGGGGCTTAAAAAGCCCGTAAACGACCTCAGCCGCGGTTGCAGTGTCGAAGATATCGTAAGTACAGTTGCGATAACGGCCATTCAGGCGGCCCGTTCATGAAAGTGCTTGTTTTAAATGCAGGCAGTTCGTCGCTGAAATACAGGCTTTTTGCCGATGAAAAGGAGATCGGTGCGGGGGTTGTGGAGCGTATAGGCGAGCCCGGAGGCGTAAAGGACCATATGGAAGCACTGAAGATAGCACAAAAAAGGCTTGTCTCCGGCGGCTCCCTTGACTCCTTCGACTCTCTGGATGCAGTCGGGCACAGAGTTGTTCACGGTGGTGAGAAATTTACGAAACCGGCGGTAGTGGATGACGCTTTGATAGAAGCTTTAAAAGAGCTTGTACCGCTGGCTCCGCTGCATAATCCGGCCAATATAGAGGGCATTCTTACCATGCGCAAAATCGCGCCTCAAATTCCGCAGGTTGCTGTTTTTGATACCGCTTTTCATCAGAGCATGCCCAAAGAGGCTTTTTTGTATGCTATTCCTCTTGATCTTTACGATAGATATGCCATAAGGCGATACGGTTTTCACGGGACATCACACTCTTATGTTTCTAAAGAAGCGGCAAATATTCTGGGGCGCCCTTTGGAGTCACTGAACCTCATAACCATGCATCTTGGCAACGGAGCAAGCGCGTGTGCCGTGCAGAATGGACGCAGCATAGATACATCTATGGGCTTTACCCCGCTTGAAGGTTTGGTAATGGGAACAAGATGCGGAGACCTTGACCCTGAAATTCCTCTTTTTTTGAGGGAGAAAGGGCTTGAAGCGGAAACGATACTAAACAGGCAAAGCGGTCTGAAAGGACTTTGCGGATACAACGATATGCGTGAAGTAGAAGAGCTAGCCGCAAAGGGTTCCGAAGAGGCAGAAACGGCTTTGAAACTTTATTCGCGCAGGATACGCAAATATATAGGAGCTTATGCAGCTCTTTTGGGAAAGGTGGATGCACTCGTATTTACCGCAGGCATCGGCGAGAACAGTGCAAAGGTAAGAGAGCTCTCATGCAGCGGGCTGGATATGTTCGGAATAGAGCTCGACAGTAAGAAAAACAGTACAGGAGAGGTTGAAATTTCCACAGACTCCAGCCCTGCCAAAATTTTTGTGATAGAAACAGATGAAGAGCTGGAGATTGCAAGGCAGACCGAAGCACTTTTAAGCGATGCTCGGTTATAATCCGTTTAAAGACCCTTATCGCCCGGGGCGGCGATAAAACCCTACAAAATTGATTCTATAAATTTTCAAGGAGAAGAGATGGCAGTAAAAGTTGCGGTAAACGGAACGGGGCGCATAGGCCTTTGTGTCATAAAGATAGTCATGGAACGTGAAGATATGGAGCTTGTAGCTATCAATACGACTGCAAAGCCCGACATGCTCGAATACCTGCTCAAATACGATACAGTCCACCGCGGAATAGATGCAAAAGTTATAGATGAAGAGACGATAGAGATAGCCGGAAAAGCTGTAAGGATGTTCAGCGAACGCGACATAACCAAACTGGATTTCGGGTCGGTCGGAGCCGAAGTGGTTGCAGAGTGTACCGGAGTATTTCTTACTACCGAGACTGCCGAGAACCATCTGAAGGGAAGTGTAAAAAGAGTAGTCCTCAGCGCTCCTGCGAAAGATGATACGCCGACATTCGTTATGAATATAAATACGGACAGTTACGCGGGCGAAGCTATAGTTTCAAATGCAAGCTGCACGACAAACGCTCTT
The DNA here is from genome assembly GCA_964479605.1 of uncultured Campylobacterales bacterium. Classification (GTDB taxonomy): domain Bacteria; phylum Campylobacterota; class Campylobacteria; order Campylobacterales; family Hydrogenimonadaceae; genus Hydrogenimonas. The sequence continues at coordinate 21,159 of CAYZMY010000002.1, forward strand.
GCCCCTGTCTGCAAGGTACTGGATGATGCATTCGGCATCGAGAACGGTCTGATGACTACAGTTCACTCATATACAAACGATCAAAATCTTCTGGATGTAAAACATAAAAAAGATTTCCGCCGAGCACGTGCCGCGGCGATGAATATGATACCCACATCCACAGGTGCCGCCAAAGCGATCGGCCTTGTAATGCCGCATCTTAAGGGGAATCTTAACGGTTTTGCTATGCGGGTTCCTACAGCCGATGTATCTGTCGTGGATCTTACAGTGAATCTGAAAAAGAGTATCAGTGTCGAAGGTATCAACGAAGCGTTTGCAAATGCTTCTGTGGAGAGTTTCAAAGGTCTGATAGAGATTGACAATGACAAAAGGGTTTCGAGTGATTTTATAGGCTCCTCTTACAGCTGCACTTTCGTTCCCGATCTTACCCGTGCCGTAGGTGACAGAACCGCAAAGGTGATAGCATGGTATGACAATGAGTGGGGTTACAGCTGCCGAATGGTGGATATGATGCACTTTGTTGCCTCCAACTGAAGATTCCTCCCGACAGACGGATATAACTCCCGTCTGTCGCCTTGACTCCGATCAAATTCAACCTCAATAAAAAAAAGATATAATGAAAAAAGCATAGCGCCACAGCTGCCGCGGTAATTTTGAGCGAAGCACTGTCTGTATCGGCGTTATGAAATAGTCTAGTGAAGCAGGAGCGGGAATGGATGTTACTTTTGACATGTTCATAGAGACGGAAGTACCGGAAGATGAGGTGATAATCTCCAGAACCGATCTTCGCGGTGTAATTACCTATGTAAACGATACATTCGCAAAAATCTCAGGGTATACCGGCGAAGAGCTGATAGGGCGGCCTCACAACATTTTACGTCATCCTGATATGCCGAAGTCGGTTTACAAAGAGCTCTGGGATACGATCAAAGCTGAGAAGAGCTGGAGCGGTTATGTAAAAAATATGCGCAAAGACAGAGGATACTACTGGGTATATGCAGAGGTTTCAGGCGTCTATAAAGATGGGAAACTTGTCGAATATAAATCTATTAGAAGTCCTGTAGAGAGAGACATGAGAGTCGAAATGCAGCGAGTCTATGACAAAATGCGCGAAAAAGAGCACGAAGATTGGCGGACTGTGATGTATCTTCCTTATGAAACGGGCTTGAAACTTATTGATGAGGCGAAAAAAAGAGGAGTAGAGGTCGAAGAACTTATCGCACAGTTGCTGTAGCCGGGCTTTAAGTTATGAACGAGGCTCCGAAAGAGCGGAGCCTCAAAGATTATGACTTCAGTTTTTTGAACGAAGCGTCTTCTATCAGTACCGGGTAGAAATAGCCGTACCCGAAATCTACATCAGTCTTGACGGTTCCTGTAACAGTAACGGTATCGCCTTCGTTGACGTCAGCTGAAGGAGAGGTGACCACAAGATCATTTTTTCCTTCGCTTCCGCTTCCGTCTTGAATATGTACCCAGTCTTTCCCCATCACTCCCCTGATTACTTTTGTTACTTTTCCGTTGACTTCTACACTCTTGTTTTTCAAACTTGCACTCTGTGCAAAAATTTCGGCAACGGTATATCCGCCTTCAGGCTTTGCAACCTTCACAGCAGGAGCTGATGATTTTGCATTATCTGCCTCTGTCTGCGGAGCAGGTTTGCTTTGTTTGTCGCAATTTTCACAATTATGAGCTGTTTCGCCTTTTAATGGAGCGATAACCGCAACAAAAAGGATTTTGTCAAACGTTCTGTTCAACGTTTTGCTGGGGAAATTCTCCATCCACATCTGCGGTGCAAAAGAGATTTTGTCGCCCACACTGATCTGAGTTTTTGGACCGGCGATCCAGTACTTTCCGTTACCGTCGTCTATTTTTGCGTATGTATATCCGCCTGAATCCATCGTTTCGATTACAACACCCTGTTTTCCGCCGACCTGTTGAGAATGAGTACTATGCTTCTCTTCTTGAGGCGCATTATCTTCTGCCGTTACTCCGTAGATCTCTTCCGCCGAAGGAGCTTTTTCGGCTGTGGTGCTCTGTTGTGATGTCTTTGGCATTACGGTAGGCTTTTGCACTTTCTCTTCGTGTTTGTCTCCGCAGCCTAGAAAGAGTAGTCCGGCAATTGCCGCACCCGCGTAGATTTTTTTCATCGATTTTCCTCCATCAAATTTGTTTTAGTGGGTGTAGTGTAGTCATATTCACTTTAGATACTATTTAAATTACTGATATTACTTTCAAATTGAGATACCGTTTTCTCATGCATGATAAGTAGGTTTTCCAATACTCCTGGAAAATAGTACACACTCAGCAGCAGCGATAATTACTTGGACAGGTTTTCATCCTCTTTCGGCAGATCCAAGACAAACTCTTTGCCGCCAAAACCGTCTTTTGAACATTTTGCCCTGAAGATCAACTTTGTAGTTCCTTTCGGAATTTTAAAGCCTATTAACTCCGACTCTATTATCTCTTTATCCGGCTTCGGTTCAAACTCGAGTCGTACAGTGATCGGTTTGCGGTTCTGGTCGAGTATCTCCCACTCGCTTACAAAGTCTTTATAGTCCTTGTCGTGATGGCGAATCTTTACATCGGCAATATAACTGCCGCCATAACTCTTTTTGATTTTCGCATCGAGTACATCAGCCTTTTCGGCAAAAAGCGAAACTCCAAGGAAAATTAACAAAACTGCAAATTTTTTCATAATAAAAGCCCTCCCTTTTTATTTGGTGCGAGAACCGTTTCACGGCTCAATAAACCTGTGTACTGTACACAGGTTTCGGCGCACAAGGCTGACTATTATATCAAAATAGTATTCTTTTTCAGTATATTTTTTATATGAAGGAAGTTTAACGAAGCCGGGTTTGCAATACTATTTTTTCGGCTTGCCCAGAGATTCAATATATTTGGCAACGGCTTGCATCTGCTCGTCGGAAAGTTTTGTGGCTCGGTTTCTCATCATACTTCCGTAACCGTATTGATCAAGTTTACCGGACTTGTACCCCTTTAATTTTTCAACTATCTTTTCCGCTTTCCAGCCTGCAATAATCTTACTGACTCCAAGAGAACTTTTTTCCGCATGTTCACCGTGGCATATATAACAGATTTTATTGAATATATCTTTCCCCTCGGATGCGTAGAGAGAAGATATCAATAAGATAGAAGCAAAAGCAAATTTTTTCATTACTTATATTCCTTTGAATTTTATTGTATAAAAAAAGTATAGCATTTATGCAATTCGTGAAACTTTAATCTAATTTTTAGAAATAAAAATAAAGCTCATTCAAGAAAACTACATCCTACAATCGTTAAATTAAAATAAGAATTAGTAATTAAAATAAAGAAAATTGAAGAGAAACTCTTAAAAAGTTGATTTATAGATCTTTAGAGAAAAATACGTAGAAATCAGTTGCAAATTTTTTACACTATTTTTACATTACTCTTTATAATATATAAATTATTTATCAAACAGCTCTTTACTATTTAAAAAAGTTATCTATATTAAAAATTTAGAAAAAAATAAATCGTAAAGATTATATTTTAATTACAATTTAATAAAACTCCCTTTATAATCAAATCCTATTTTGAGTGGAGACTGCTAATTATGATCTTAAATTATAATTTCAGAAATCTGCTCAGGAATAGCAACCTGGTATATTAAGCAGGCAATTGCGGGTCTGCTTTATGCCGGGAATATGGCGGTAAATGCTAACAATCATAAAGAGGAGAGAGGCGTGAATGTAGAGAACAGTGATTCAAACATGGATGGGTCCAAACCAAGTAAAAAGTTGATTATCGGACTAGCAGTTGTATTTACACTTGTAGGTCTGGTAATTGCATTTATAACAACAGTGGCGGTTAAAGAGACGTCGGCTGTAAACTTCTGCAGTTCCTGCCATTCAATGAAGCCGATGGCAAATGCGTATCTGAACAGTGTGCACGGCGGTTTTGGAAAAACAGGTTTCGTAGCACGATGTACAGATTGTCATCTTCCGCACAAATCTACACTCGGTTATCTGGTACAGAAGGTCAGAACCGGTATTCACGATGTGGTTACCGAGATTACAGCAGATACATATAATATCGATTGGGAAGAGAAGAGAGAAGAGAGAAGAAATTTTCTTTATGACAGCAGTTGTAGACACTGCCATGAAAATCTGCTGAATGCAACCAAGCCGAACAAGAAAGCATACCTCGCCCATAAAGCCTATTTTTCAGGAAAGCTGAAGGTTGAAGTTGAACATAAGAAAGAGCAGGCAATGTGTGTGGACTGTCACAAGTATGTCGGTCACTATGAGCTTGGCAAAGAGCTGGAAAAAATAGGAACTGTCTACGACGAAGCATACTATAACTACAAGAGAGAGAAGCCCAACTATGCTGCCGCAGAGCAAGAAGAAGAACATAATGCTTCCGGTGACGAGGAGGCTGAAACTCATGCAGCGGCCGAAGAGACAGATGCAGCAACTGCTGAACACGAGTAAAGGAGCGGAAGATGAAAGACGGACAGAATAAAAAACAGATGCTCCTTATCGGCGGTTTGGTTATTGTACTCGCGTTGGGTGTTTTTGCCGTGAGCGGAGTCAATTTTTCAAAGCTTATAAAAATCAATAAAAACATTATGCACAATATTGCGGAAGGAGCACATCCTTTCTTTATGGAACGCGAAGTAAGTGTTGATTATATCAAGCACCATACGGGGAGTACTCATATGATTGAACTGAAAGAACTTCCCCAGGATTTCAGACCTTTGAAGAAGTACAAGCATCCGCCGTTTCTAATGGGTGCCTGCCAGGTATGCCATGCCCCAAAACGGTCCAAACCTGCGGCCATACTGACGCCGACTGTGCAGGAGTTGTGTTATAAATGCCATATTCCGGAAGAGAAGCCACAGAGAAATATAAACTGTAATAAGTGCCACAGCCCTCATTCAGCCGAGAAAAAGCATCTGGTCAGGAAGAAAGTGACTGCTACGGAGTGTCCTGTAGGAAAATTTGAATATTGAGAGCTGATTTGTGAAAAAATGAAAAAGGTATGGGGATGAAAATAAAAGATATCGTTTTTTTAACGGTGTTTCTGGTCATTGCAGGGATTGGGCTCTATGTTGTGACGACAGTTGACGTTATAAAAAAGATCGAAAAAACCGAAAGCATAATGAAGAGTATTCTATTTGGTATAAAAGAGGGCCCGCACGAATATTTTCCAACCCATGCCGAAATAAGCGAAGAGGAACTTAAGGAGATTAACGTCTCAAAAATTGCTGAAGAGATCGGCAAAGGTATAACAGTCAAGAAAAAAGAGAAGCTCTTTAAAATTGAACAGAAAACCAAAGAGGCGCTGAGAATTACCAAGCAGAAGCTTGAAGAAGAGATTCAGCTGAAGCATACGAAGGCCAAAGCCAGAATAGCTAAAATTGTAAGCCTGGAGAATCTTCCACAAAAGTTCAAACCGCTTAAAAAGGTTTTGCACCCACCGTTTAAGATGGGTGCATGTGAACTATGTCATATTTCGGCGGGTGCAAAACCGGGCAAGCTGATTACAAAGAAAGTGGAAGATCTCTGCTATAGGTGCCACAAAGTCCGGTACAGCAAAAAATACAACCACAAGCCGGTAAAACAGGGCAAGTGTCTGGATTGTCACGATCCTCACCAGTCGAATCTTAAAAACCTTATAAAAGCCAAATCGATCAATGATCTCTGTCTCAACTGCCATAAACCAGGCAACAAAAAGAAGATTAAAAAGACCGTTAATATGAACGGTGCATATAAACACAAGCCTGCAGAAAAGAGCTGTGTAGAGTGTCATGAACCACATACGGCAAGTTACAAAAAACTGCTCAAAGATGACGGCAAAATGAACCTTTGTCTCGACTGCCACTCCAAACTGGAGAAACATGTCGATATGAAAAAGTGGACCGAGAATGTCAAGTATAAGCATGGTGCTATTACAGATTCAAAAAGAAAATGCCTTGAATGTCACAATCCTCATTCAACCAATCATAAGGGTATTTTGAGAAAGCAGCAGGTCAAAATGTGTCTGACTTGCCATGACAAAGAGGTAAAAGCGGATAAGAGCGGATATATGCTTATGAATATGGCCAAACATCTGAAAGATAATCCAAATTGGCACAAGCCGATAAAAGATGTCAAAAAAGAGGGAGGATGTGCTGCGTGCCATAATCCTCATGGTTCCAACCATTTCAGTATCCTAAGAAGATCGTATACGACCGATTTCTATACAGATATCAAGAAAAAAGGTAAGGATTTCATCTGTTTCAAATGTCACAAGCCGGAGAAATTCACCACTAAACTTACCAAGAAAGTGACCAAGTTCAGAGACGGAGAGGTGAACCTCCACTATCTGCACGTAAGTAACAAAAAAGGCCGTGCATGTCGTGTATGCCACGATGAACACGCATCCAAATATCCGCATCTGATAAGAAAATATACGGAGTTTGGAGGAATCAAGTTCCCAATGCGTTATGCGGGTACCAAAACCGGCGGTTCATGCCAGCCGGCATGTCACAAGAAATATGAGTATGACAGAGTGAACCAGAAGAATAAATTCAGTCAAGAAGTATTCAAAAAGTAGGATGGAATGATGCAAAAGAAGAGAGTGACATGCTTAATGTTCGTTTTCCTTCTTTGTGCATCGTTCACCTGTGCACTTTTCGCTTCAGATAAGGAGCAAAACCCTCCAGAAGATGAGCATGTCGAGATCCTTTCCATTATACAGCCTTTTGATAAAGGTGTATATGAAGAGGAGTATATTGACGTCTCAATAGGAATAGATCTCGATCGTGTCGACACAATCAAGCTTTTCAGCAGCGAAAATGAAAGAGCCATAATAAGAACAGAGGAGGACAGGGATGTCTACCACTATCTTTTTAGATTTCCTTTTGGAGAGCACTCCATAAGAGCCGAAGCCTTTAAAAATGGAAAAAGGGTCGCTGTACGAAAGGTGAAGATATACAGGCGTGCCTTTTTGTCAAAATACTATAGAGTAATACCTCCCGGGTTCGAAAAAAAGTTTTTTCATAATGACAAATATGAAAAAAAATGTGACTTATGCCATGATATGAGTGTAAACGAAGAAGAGGGTGTTGCTTTTTACGATATATCAGAGTCGAACTGCTTTGATTGCCACCAGTCTCTTCTCTATAAAAAGTTCGCGCATGCACCGACTGTGAACTTTGTTTGTATCCCGTGCCACAACGGTAAAACCGGAATCAAAAACAGAAAATATAAAGGCAGATCCAAATTTCTGTATCCAGATCCTATAGGAGACACCTGTTTCAAGTGTCATAAGAAAAATCATAAGAAGTGGACTTCACGAAAAAATATGCACGATCCTGTAGGTGCCGGAAAGTGCAATTTGTGTCACAATCCCCACTCATCTGACGTTAACAAAAACTTTTTACGCGAGAGAGTATGGAATCTTTGTACTTCCTGCCATGCGGACAAGCGTTCCAAAAGAAAATATATAGCTATATTCAAAAGCCGAAAACTTGGAGGTGCAAAAGTAGATAAGATGTTCCTGAAAGGCAACTTCGTATGTATAAACTGTCACGATCCGCACTCTTCAGACAGACCTTACCTGCTTCGTGAAAAATACAGAGGAATTGAAAACGTCTGTATCACATTTTCCGAGGGGGGAGGATGATGAAAAAATTTTTGGCGGCGCTTCTACTATCTTTAACTATTACGGGGACTCTTTTCGCAGGTGATACGGAGATAGAACTAATAAAGCCCTACGGACAGGATATTTACCTTACAAGATATGCAGCCGTCGTACTCGATCTAAAGCACAGTGCGGCAAACAGAGTTACGGTAAAAGTAGGCGAGAGAGAGATAATAGAACGAAGAATTCCAGAAGATAGAAGCTTTTTCTGTTTTTCAATAGAGCTTGTAGAGGGTGTAAACAAGATAACAGTTGAAGTTTTCAACGGCGACAATGAGCTGTATAAGGCTGTAAGAACGGTTTACAGAGGATCGGTAATAGATAAAAAATTTAAATATTCAACGAAATTTTTCCACAAACAGTTTTTCCATAAAACGGAAAAAGAGAAAGTATGTTCCTCTTGCCACAATATGAAGATGAATGAGGAAAAAGGGGTGGCTTTTGAAAATATTACCAATTCGAACTGCTTCAATTGCCACTATCCGATAACAACTGACAAGTATCTGCATGCACCGGCTGCAAACTGGCTCTGTGCAACCAGCTGTCATACAGGCGAAAACGGCAGATTCAATAGAAAATACAAAGATGAATCAAAATACCTCTACCCGGATCCTATTGCACCGAACTGTTTTTCATGTCATAAAAAATTCAAAAAGAAGTTTTACAACGAGAGTTACAGACATGAACCTGTTGATGATGGAAGGTGCAACAGGTGTCACGACCCACATGGATCAAACATAAGCAATAAGTTTCTGAGAAAAAAGGTATGGGATTTGTGTACCACTTGCCATACCGATAAGAAAAAAAGAGGACATGTTGTAAGAACTTTTTCCGGTAAGCCTCATCCAACCAAAGGAGTAAAAGATCCTACCAGTAAAAAGGGTGAAGAATTGAGCTGTATAAGCTGTCACAATCCACATGTATCGAATAATGGATTTATGCTCAGAGGCTATATGGGAAGAGGAACCATGCTGTGGTGTAAACGATGTCATAAAAAATAGATGTTAACATTTATTTTACAAATATATCGTCTTTTTTGGATAAAATATCGTTGCAAAAGATATAACTGATGTTACGCAAGAGTTCTAAGTATAGGTGTAAGTGTTCTGCTTTTTGCAAGAAAGATACATTAGAGCAAAAATGCGCTCAATTTTTGCGTAAAGTCAGACAAAAACGACAATAGTAGGAGAATCGGAATGAAAAAAATGACACTGTCCGTAGCTGCGGCTTTATTGATAGCGACAGGCTCATTGTATGCAGAGACAAAAAGTTCTTTCACAGACAGGGCGTACAGTTCAGTCATGAAGCTGGCAGAAAAAGGTGACCCAAACGCTCTATTTGCACTTGGCGAGATGAATTATCTCGGTATGGGAATGAAAAAGGATTACAAAAAAGCTTTGTATTACTTTTTGGAAGCAGCTCAAAGAGGACATATAAAGGCACAATTCAATCTTGGGTATATGTTTCACAACGCCATGGGCGTTCAAAAAGATTATAAAAAGGCTTTGTACTGGTTCCAAAAGGCGGCAGACCAGGGAGACCCTAAATCTATGCTTTACCTTGGCAATATGTACTACAATGGTGAAGGTGTTAAAAACAATGAAATGGATTATGCCAAAGCTCTCTACTGGTACACACAGGCATCAAATGAAGGATATCCTCAGGCAGACTTCAAACTAGGTGAAATGTTCTATGAGGGCAAAGGTGTGAAAAATGACCTGGAGAAAGCTAGAAAGCTTTTTGAAAAGGCCGCAGAACAGGGACATGCAGGTGCACAGTTCTTTCTTGGACAGATGTATCTTACAGGCAAAGGTGTTCATAAAGATATGAAAAAAGCAAAGCGCTGGATGCAGGAAGCATACATGAACGGCAATCAGGATGCAAAAAAAGTTATGGATACTTACGGGTGGGAAGTGGTTATAAAAAAAGAGACTCTTCCCGGATATGAAGACAGCAATTCCGGCTGATTTGCACCGGCGCCGGCTGATAAGCTGAACGCCGGCCCTATTCAATTCTCAAGTTTCTTTAAATATTCTTTGGCCTCTTTCTTGCCGTCTTTAAGAGCTTTTTTCAAAAGCCGCACGGCTTTCTCTTCATCCTGTTCTACACCATCGCCGGAGAGATACATTTTACCAAGCTCAAGTTCCGCTTCAGCACAACTTTGGATAGCAGATCGTTTAAGATAGTATTTTGCTTTGTGTATGTCTTTTTCTACACCTAAGCCTCTTCTGTACATAATTCCTGTTTGAAACTGAGCTTTAGGATAACCCAGGTCGGCAGTCTTTTTATACCAATAAAAAGCTTTTTCATAATCTTTTTTTACTCCAAGGCCCTTATAATACATGTCACCGAGATATAGCATGGCTTTCGGATCGTCGTCCTCGGCCGCTTTCTGGAACCATTCAAAAGCTTTTTTATAATCTTTTTTACCGCCTTTGCCTGTAAAATATATATATCCCAGATTGAATTCCGCTTTTCTGTGTCCGCCGTCCGCCGCTTTCTGATACCAGTATATAGCCTTGTCATAATCCTTTTTACCCAAAAAACCTAGGTAGTACATCTCACCAAGAGTGAACTGCGCATTAGGGTCTCCCTTTTCCGCTTTTTCTGTAGCGGATTTGACAAGCCTCTCCTTGAATTCAAGTTTTGGTGATGCCTGCAGGTACATGGGAAGGAGCAGCATCGATAAAAAAATAGATACTTTTTTCACTCTTACTCCTTTTGGGAATGAAATATAAATAGATTTGATTTAGACAGATCGAGATAAAATGCAGAATATCTATAAGACTTTCTTTCTTTTATCTCAAAAAAATGATCTAGAAAAAAATTCAAAGATATTATACTATAAAAAACGGAATAGGTGTCAAAAGTTACATAGAATATTGTTACCGTACCGACTAAATACCTCAAACTTTGAGAGCACGAGACGAGGTAAGATGTGCGTGAAAAAATCTGAAGGACTACCCGTAGGTAATTCGAAGATTTTTTT
>CAYZMY010000003.1:0-30827 GCA_964479605.1 uncultured Campylobacterales bacterium
AAAGACGTGAAGAGATGCGCAGAAAAAGAGAGATGGAAGAGCTTATGAAAAGGGCAAAAAACGGATTTTGAACCCATGAGGGAGCATAGCCTTCGATAATATCGAATAACATCGCGCAGATAGACCGTTTTGCAATCTTCTGAGATTCTATTGTTGGGAAAATATATAGTCTATTAACCAACCTGCAGACGTTTAGTGCAAAAGAGTATCGGCTGACAACGACAAAACGCTGACTTTACAATTTTTTGGATTTAACGGATATATAGAGTTGTGAAAGTTTCAGATGGCGCGCCCGACACGATTCGAACGTGTGACCGCTGGTACCGCAAACCAGTGCTCTATCCAGCTGAGCTACGGGCGCCTCTGTGGTTGTGGAGGGGAATTATACACTTTTTCCCTGAAGATTTCAAGGGTTTTTTCGCTCGGGAAATTACACTGCTCAGGATAGTTTTACAAAAAATTCCCAAAATATGAAAAACCGGGAGCCTGTCGGTCAACTCCCTTCTCTTTTTTGCAAAAGTCGCATTGGAGCAAAGAGGGAGTGCGCTCTATGGTTTAGAACAAAAGTATGGTTATACGGGTGTTCCAGGCATATTTGCCTGAATTTCGCAGCCTGCGGAATCTTTTGAATGCTTTTTGCTATGGAGCCGAAGAGTATCAACTGCGTATCTTTATCTATGCGCTCCAAAAGTGAGGCTATAAAGGGGCGCCACTCTTTTGCATGGCGTGCGGAGGCACTCTTGTTTTCAAAAACAAGTGCCGCATTCAGCAGCAAAACCCCTTCTGCCTCGAAATTGTATCTCAGCTCTTCTATCGTATCTATAAGCCCCGACCTCTCCATTTTCGCTATGGCATCCTGTGAAAGATCATCCGCTTCAAGCCTTCCGTCCGCAACAAGTGCCATCTTTACAAAGTTTCGAAGACTCGTTGCACGGTTTACGGATTTATCCAGTCCTGTCGCTGAAAAAATTGTCCTGACCGCACCGTCGATAAATGCATGTCCGGTTGCAGACTCTTCTCTCGGATAGGGGTCCTGGCCGAAAAGAATGTAACGAAGTGAATTTTTGGGCAGGGTTTTGAAGGCGTTGAAAATATTCTGCCGTTTGGGAATATAGTCTCCCCCTTCGATAAACTTCCTGTAACCGGGATCGAGCGCAAGATATGAAGCCTCGATATCCTCCTGCCACTGCGGATCTACATCAAAAACCGGCTTCATTATGAGAAGTTGCCAAGTTTTGAGAATTTAAGGACCAGTTCGACCTCTCCTTTTCCCAGTCTCAGCTGCTTTGCGATACTCTCTGTATCCATCCCCTGTGCATGCAGCTGCAAAATCTTCTGCTCATCCGGTGCGGCATGTTCGTTGGCAAAAACAACCTGCCTGATTTTGGCATCGATTTTGTCAAGCCTCTCCTGAAGCTGTGCAATCGTATCTATCTGTTCACGCATATGTTCAACTTCGAGCACGAACGGTCTCAGCTTTCTGTTTACAGCCTTATCGAGCGACTCAGATGCACCCTGCTCTTCAACAGCCTGCGACAACTTCTCTCTCACTCTCTTTTCTATAGCCTCCACCTCTTTGCCGATCTTGAAAACCTCTCTGTTCAAGCCGTCCATGCCGGCTTCCATCATTGAGAGTTTTCTCGAAGTCTCCCTGTCTTTTACCGCAATATAGAACATCATAATCAGCATCACACCCGCGAGAGCCGCTATCAATAAAACCGTTTCATTCACTTTTTTTTCATCTCCCGTATCATAATACGCTCACGCGCCGTAACGTAACTGTTCCACTCCTTGATATCCCGCTCATGCATACGCACTATTTTGGCAAGTTTTGAATCCAGCGCGTCAAACCATACGGCGACATCTCTTTTGGGGAAAACAGGCATTGCAATACGGCCGTAGTAGCGCCTGTTTGCCTCGAGCAGCGGTTCCGAGAGCCTGAAGTGTTCAAAACAGATAGATTCGATATGTCCCTGAGTGGAGAGCGGAATCCTCTCCGGCTCTTCATTTTTGACTATCTGAGTAAGCTGGTCAACCTTGCGGTGAAGCTCTATGATCAGATTCAAAAGTACCGGATCGGTATCTCGCGTCTCTCCGCGTGCTTTTGCGATTTTAAGCCACTGTCCTATAGGGTCCTCATCTGTTTCGCTGAGTCGCTGAAACTCCCTTTCAAACTCCTCCGGGCTCTTGTCGCCAAGGTCGAAATCGATCTCCAGAGGAGCTGTTACAAGCCTTACGTTTTGACTCACGATATACTCCTGTCAATAACAATGAGAAGCAGATATATGAAACCGAGATAGCCGTTGACAGTAAAGAACGCACGGTCTATTTTGGTAAAGTCTCTGCTTACCAGCCTGTGCTCATATATCAGCATTGCGGCGGCGGCGGCCACCGCCGTCCAGGCGAAAAACCCGAGCTCTGCCGCTGCGGTGAAAAAAGCCCAGAAGAGTACAGCAACAGCATGGAATATCTTCGCCAGAAGCATCGTACAGTCGCTTCCGTATCTTGACGGTATAGAAAAGAGACCGGCCTCTTTGTCAAACTCCATATCCTGCAGCGAGTATAGAAGATCGAATCCGGCCACCCAGAAAGTCACTCCTGCAGCAAGCATCAAAGACCACATAGGTATGGCCCCTTCAACCGCCACTACACCGGCAATCGGAGCAAGCCCAAGAGAAAGTCCGAGAACAATGTGCGCCATAGGAGAGAAGCGTTTAAACCAGGAGTATCCTCCCAAAATCGCCAGTATAGGGAAAGAGAGAACAAACGCCAGCGGATTTATGGCGTATGCTACGGCTATGAAGACAAAGGCGTTTATTATGACAAGCAGACGCATATGCCGGGCGGAAAAACGGCCGTCTACACTCGGTCGGCTCTTTGTACGCGGATTGAGAGCATCTATATCCCTGTCCAGATAGCGGTTTACAAGCATCGCAAAATTCCTCGCACTCACTGCGGCGATAACCCCGAGGAAAAGGAGCCGCCACCCGAACCAACCGTCTGCAGCCACTATCATCGCTATGAATATGAACGGCAGGGAGAAGACCGAGTGCTGAAACATAATAAGTTCGTTAAAATCCCTGTACCACTTCGCTATCGACACATCTTCCCTTTTTCTGCAATCTCTTCGCGACTCTGAGAAGCCCAGAGCGGCGGCGGGCCGACCTCTAAATTCCGATTCGGCCCCATATAAATGTAATGAATTTTAACATAAAATTTATGTATAATCGCTTCATGAAAACAGTCGCTATACTCGGTCCCACCGCATCCGGCAAGAGTGCTCTCTCTATAGAGCTTGCGTCACGCCATAATGCGGTCATACTTTCGCTGGATTCACTGAGCGTTTACCGCCGTATCGACATAGCTTCGGCAAAGCCTACTCTCGAAGAGAGAGGCGGCATAATGCACTTCGGAATAGATGAGATAGATGTAGACACCCATTTCAGCGTCTCTTTGTTCGCCGATCTTTTCAAAAAGGCGAAAACCTACTCAAACGAGCATCAAAAGCCGCTCATTATAGTAGGCGGCACAGGCTTCTATCTGAAAATGCTCATGGAGGGGCTCTCAAAACTCCCCCCGATTACTGCCGAGAACAAAAAGTGTCTTATCTCACAGATGGAAGATCTCAATAATGCGTATGGGACACTTTTAAAAATCGACCGTGAATATGCAGAGTCTATATCACATACAGACACTTACCGCATAGAAAAGGGTCTGCAGATATATTTTACAACCGGCATGCCTCCGTCGGAGTATTTCAGAGCGAACCCTCCAAAACCGTTTCTTGAAGAGGCGGCACTCTTTGAAATAGCCGTAGAGAGAGAGGTTTTAAGAGAGAGAATCTCACAGAGAACGGAAAAGATGTTTAAAGAGGGATTGGTGGATGAAGTGGCCGAGCTCGAATTTCGCTACACGAGAGCACCCAACCCGATGAAGTCGATAGGCATAAAGGAGGTACTGGAGTATTTTGACGCCAAGGTGAGCCTGCAGCAGGCAAAAGAGAATATCATTACTCACACAAGGCAGCTGGCCAAGCGGCAGATGACTTTCAACAGAACCCAGTTTCCTTCTCACCCGCTTCTGGAACCCGGGCGGATCGCAGAGGAGATATCTTCGCTACTGAAGCGGTAGCGCATCTTTGCAGAGTTTTCCCCATGCTCCGGCATCTTTAAGCTCAGAACACTCCCTGAAACTTTTTTTTGCTTTCTCTTTTTTGCCGGTGCTTTCGTAAAGAGAGCCCAGCTCGTAGAGCCACCTCGCTCTCTTTTCACCTTTCAGTCCCAATATTCGCATCGACTCGGCAACATCAAGAGCCTCGCGCACTCTCCCCTCGTTTTTATAGAGTTTAATAAGCTCGAACTCCGCCCATGGTGAGTATGGATAACTCTTTTTCAGTTTCTGCAAAGAGACCAGTTTCCGGAGCATCCACTTTTGCTGAAGCGCGTCGGACTCTTTTTTGGCAGCATCGTACCCCATCTTGTAAATATCTGCCATGCGCATATCGTCTGCATACCGTTTCGACATCTTTTTTACGAGCGATATAGCATCGGCATATCTGCTTTCCGCAAAGAGCACTTTGACTCTGTCCCAATCAAGAGTGGGGCATAAGGATGATGCTTTTTTGCCTGCAAGCGAAACAAGGTCTTCTGACGCCTTCAGCGCTTTCGTAAAATTTTCCGAAAGTGTAAGCACATGAACCGTCCCGCACAGCCATACTGTACGATCTTTTATTTTGGAATCGTGCAGATGCTTCCGGGCAATGTTGAGCGCCTCTTCGTAACGGGCATACTTTGAGTAGCAGTCGAATAAAAAGCTGTCATAGCTGTTTCCGGGTTTAAACGAATACTTTTGAACCATCTCTATCGCAGTTTTGCACTCTCTCTTTTTTGCACTCTCTTTAAAGAGATCTCCGGCAGCTTCGAGCAGACTCTTTGTTGCGGCAT
Organism: uncultured Campylobacterales bacterium; assembly: GCA_964479605.1. Lineage (GTDB taxonomy): Bacteria > Campylobacterota > Campylobacteria > Campylobacterales > Hydrogenimonadaceae > Hydrogenimonas. The sequence continues at coordinate 4,944 of CAYZMY010000003.1, forward strand.
CCTTCGCAGAGCTTTCGGTAATCTTCTCTATTTGCGGAGCAAGATCCAGCACCTCTTTATATCTCTTTTGAGCAAGAAGCACCCTGGCTTTCGCAGCCAAAGCCTTCTGTGCAATAGGCCCTCCTTTATATTCACGCATCAGCGTCTCGAACTTCTCCAGTGCCTGAGTTGCATTTGCATCTTCATTGGTTACAAACAGTGCATCGAGACTCTTTTTCGCTTTATCGCTAAACTCTCCGAATGCAAACTCGTCCAGATAACGCTCATACCACTCTATGGCCTTTTTCAGATCCCCTGATTCGTCATACCACTCGGCAATCTCGAAAAGCACCTGTTCGTAAAGGTTGTCCAGCTTTTTCAGCCTGTTCAAAAGCGCTCTGTCTATCTCAATAGCCAAATCGAAAACATTGTGTGCCGCCAGCTGTTTCGCTATATCGTGTGCATCCTCTTTGTCTTTGAGTATGAAACCCGGATTCTTTTCCCATATTTTTCTAAGATACTCGACACCCTCTTTGGTTTTACCCCTGTCAAGATAGCGGATGGCCAGCTTGTATGCGGCCAAAGAGGCGATATCGAGCTCTTTCGTTCCGTAATATGCCTCCAGATAACGGCTTATAGCCTCTTTCGTTTTTCCGTTTATATAGAGCTGGTCACCCAGGTATATCAGCCCGAGATCGGCAAACCTACTTCCTTTATGCTCCTGAATGAGACGGTCGAAAAAGTAGTTGGCATCGCTCTCGAAACCGGTTGCACTGTATACTCTTGCAAGTATCAAAAGGACTTCAGGAAGATACTCGTCCGATGTATATCTTTTTATGAACCTCTTTCCAAGCTTTATAATCTCTTCGGCGTGCTCTTTCATATCCTCCCGTGCGAGCGCTTTTATTCTGTATCGGAGAAAGTCACTGGCAAAAATCGAATCCGGATGAGCCTCTTCAGCTTCCGTTGCAAGGTCGTAGGCTTTTTGATATTTTTTTGCTTTGAATGCCTCTTTTATAGATATGAAATGTTCAACATCGCGATTGTTTTTCATAAAGACAGGATCGCCGTTGATATCGACGGCGCCCACCGTGGGAATTGCATACTCTTTGAGATCCAGAGGAAAGACTATAGACTCTTCAATATGCCCCTTTTTTCCCAGATAAGGGATCTGCTTTCCATAGCCCAGCAGCATCCAGTGTTTAGCGGTTTTCTGCTCCAAGGAAGGGAGTATGCCGTTTTTGTAAAGCGGAGGAGGAAGGGGATAGAGAGAAGCTCTTCTCTTCGGGACTATTCGACATACAAACTCCCCTTTTCCTCTTTCGAAAGAGATGCGAAAAAAATCGTTACTGATATCCTGCAGCGAGGTTTCCGGCATCTTGTCGAATCTGCATACAAAATATGACGACTCTCCCGTCTCGCCCCTGTGGGCTTTACAGTTAAATGAGTCTTTGTCTTTGATATGCAATATAGCAAAAGGGTGCCCGTTTTCGATTCCCCGCTTCATGTTGATAGTCAACGCATCGAGGGAGGCGGCAAGAAAAAGAAAAGAGAGAAATAGCCGGACGCTGATGAAAAACTCCTCTCAGTAAAGGGGGCGAAGCGGCTTAAAAGCCGCTTGCCTGAACATATGCGGTAATCATATCCATCATCGGTTCAACAGCCATAACTGCGAAAACTGTAAGGAATACAGAGAAGCCGATAATAGTCTGAAGAGGCTTCGATGCATTTTTCATATATACAGTGCCTTCGTTCTCTTCAGGAGACTTCAGGAACATATATACTATGAGCTTAAGATAGTAATAGGCCGATATCGCACTGTTGATGGCCATAATGAGTGCCAGTACTATATAATCGCTGTTGACTGCGGCACTCATAAGATAGAGCTTACCCCAAAAGAGTGAAAAAGGCGGTACCCCTGCAAGAGAGAGCATAAACAGGCCCATAACCACTGCACCGACAGGCATAATCTGAATCATACCGGAAAACTTCTCGTAAGGGTGATCGTAACGCTCATGCCAGCGTGACTCTTTATGTCTGGAGACCCAAAGCATGGCAAACGCTCCAAGGTTCGTGAAAAGGAAGAGTATCCAGTACAAAAAGAGTGCGCTGTTTGCCTGCGTGGTGCCTATCATAATGGCAGCCATCACAAAACCGGCGTGTGATATGGAGCTGAATGCCAGCATCCGTTTGACATCGTGCTGGACAAGAGCCATAATGTTGGCCAGTGTCATTGTAAGAACCACGGCAACGTACAGAACATCTCTAAGCCAGACAACATCACTGTGTATCAGGAATTCGAAGATACGCATAGCCACGATAAAACCGGCAATTTTCGGAACAACCGACATATAGCCCGCTAGTGCGGCACTTGCTCCCTCATAGACATCCGGTGTCCATGTATGGAACGGCACCATGGAGAGTTTGAATCCCAATGCGGCGATCAGAAAAGAAATTCCGACCAGCAGAACCGTCAGATTGACATAATCTCCTGCGACGAGAACCTCTTCTATTTTATATATCTCAACGCTGCCGGTAAGAGCATAGAGAATCATTGCACCCATTGCGTAAAATCCTGCAGCGAGAGCTCCCATTATGAAGTACTTGATTGCCGCTTCAAAAGACTTGTCCCTGTTATGCAGGGCTATAAGCGTATAAAGAGCGAGACTGGCAGTCTCAAGTCCTACAAATATCAGGATCAGGTTGTCGCTTGCAACCATAAACTGGAATCCCGCAACCATGAAAAGGAAGAGTGCAAAGAATTCCGGATAGCTGAATTCATGAAACCTCTTTGAAGTAAGCGCCAGAGGTATGAACAGCATGGAAGCTGCGAGGATAATAATCTGGGAGAGAATCGCAATGCCGTCTATTAGCATAACATCGAAAAATCCCCGCTCTCCAGCCTGCAGTCCAAACACGGTACCAAGGTCTACAAAGAGTATGAGAACACTCAGCATTACGTAGAGTGTCTTGTCAAGATCTTTTTTGACAAGGTCTATTATCAATATACCCAAGCCGCCGCAGATAGCGACAAGCATCGGAGCGAGAGTACCAAGATTTAGCGACTCAAGGCTGACTGAAATTGGCTCTAACATTATTCCGCCTCCCTTTCGATTACCGTCGGTTTGATGACCTCTTTTGCCTCGTCGGTAATCGATTTTTTATGCATGAACGAAACCAGAGATTCGACACTCGTATTGATCGGTCCCAGGACCGGTTTGGGATAAACTCCCAGCCAAACGGTCACAAGGACAAGTGTCCAGAGTGCCATACTCTCTTTTCCGTCCAAATCTTTAAGATCTCTGTTTTTTTCATGAACTACATCTCCGAAAAAAGACTTCCTATAGAGACTGAGCATATACACAGCACCCAGAATAATACTTGTTCCGGCAAGGATCGTCATTACGGGTGATACTCTGTAGAAGCCTGCCAGGCTCAAAAACTCGCCTACGAAACTCATCGTAAGAGGCAGACCCACAGATGCCATGACCATGATTCCCATAATTGTTGCGTATCTGGGCATCACTTTGGCAAGCCCGCCGAATTCACTCATGAGCTTTGTGTGGCGCCTGTCGTAAATAACGCCTACAAGCATGAAGAGTGCGCCGCTGACGATACCGTGACTGAGCATAAAGAATACGGAACCGGTTATACCCTCCGGATTCATTGCAAACGTTCCCAGAACTATGACACCCATATGAGATACGGAACTATATGCAATAACCTGCTTCATATCTTCCTGTGCATATGCGACCATTGCGGTGTAGATGATCATTATAAGAGAAAGAATCGCTACCGGGGTGATCATATAGACAGATGCATCCGGAAACATCGGAAGAGGAAGACGTACAATTCCGTATGTACCCATTTTTAGAAGTACTGCCGCAAGTATGACAGATCCGATTGTCGGTGCCTGACCGTGAGCATACGGAAGCCATGTATGGAACGGGAACATGGGAACCTTGATTGCCAGACCTATAAAGAAGGCGACAAAGAGCCAGATCTGATAATTCAAAGGAAGTACCAGACGATGCCACTCTGTAATAGAGAAGCTCCAGACACCTGTTGCCTGATAATAGAGATAAGCCATAACCAGCATACCTACAAGCATTATAAGAGAGCCGGCAAATGTATAGAGGAAAAACTTGATTGCCGCATAGATCCTGAGATTTCCGCCCCATGCACCTATTATATAAAGCATAGGTACAAGTGAGAGTTCCCAGAAGACATAGAACAAAATGGCATCAAGAGATACGAATACCCCGACCATTGTCATCTCCAGAAAGAGCAGAGAGATGATCATGTTCTTTATATCTTTTTTGATGCTCAGTGCAATCAGCCCTACAAGAGTGATAAACGTTGACAGAACTATTATAAAGAGTGAAATACCGTCAACACCGAGATAGTAGCTTATTCCAAAGCTTGGAATGAGTGGAGCCATCTCCACAAACTGCATTCCGGCGTAACTGCCGTCGAAACTGAACCAGAGCCATAGCGAGAGCAGGAACTCGATAGCCGCGACCGATAATCCGTATACCCGGATCGACTCCTTGGAGACGACGAATCCAAGCAGTGCCGCGACCGCCGGGAAAAAAACCAAAACTGATAAAATGTGATCCATACCTACTCCTTACCGCATCGGGCTATAGAAAATGGCTGCAATAAGCAGAATGAGAAGACCCACACCCATCCAGCGCAGCATGTTCGAGAGGTTACCGCTCTGTATGACACGCGATACCATACCCGATTTGTAAATAGTGCCGGCGATGAAGTCTACCGTGGCATCCACAACTTTTAGATCGAGATCTTTCCAGCAAATCTTTGATAGCTCTGCATATGGCTTGCAGATGAAATCGTTATAGATTTTAGGAATGTAATACTGATTGAAAAGAAGCTTGTAGATAAACGTCTCTTCAAGTTTCTTGCTGAAGCCGCCCTTGCTGTAAACAATAACGGCAACGGCTATGCCGGTCACCGCAATACCCAGCGTGACCGCTACCAGCGCCCAGAACACACCGCCCGATACATGGTACTCCTCTATCGGCAGAATGTATGAAACCAGATGAATAAAATCATGTTCGGAGAATCCGGCAATCACGGAGAGCAGTGCCAGAGGGGCCATAGCCCAGAGCATATATTTGTAAGCTTCATGCGGGTGGTAGCCGAAAATTTTGTAGCGCTCTTCTCCAAAGAAGACCAGCATGATCAGTCTGAAGCTGTAGAATGCCGTCAGACCGGCAGTTGCCCACAGAACCGTCCACAGAACATAGTGGTCTGTTGCAAATGCCGCTTCCAGAATCTTGTCTTTTGAAAAGAATCCGGCAAACGGATATATCCCTGCAAGAGCGAGGGATGCGACTGTCATCATTATCATCGTCCACTTCATCTTCTTGGCGAGACCGCCCATTTTGAAGATATCGAGCTCATCATCCATGGCGTGCATGACATTTCCTGCACCAAGGAACAGAAGCGCTTTGAAAAATGCATGCGTCATCAGGTGGAAGAGCGCTATCCAGTAAGCGCCCAGACCTGCGGCAACGAACATATAGCCCAGCTGTGACAGCGTGGAGTATGCGATGATCCTTTTAAGGTCACGGTTAACAAGCGCCATAGATGCGGCGAAAATAGCTACAAACGCACCGAGGCTAGCGACAAAGAGACTCACTTCCGGCACCTCGCTGTACAGAGGGTTTGCCCTGATAACAAGATAGACACCGGCCGTAACCATGGTAGCGGCATGGATAAGTGCGGATACCGGCGTTGGACCTTCCATCGCATCTGCAAGCCAGGTATGCAGAGGGAACTGTGCCGATTTACCCATAGCACCTATAAAGAGGAATGCCGTAACCATCATCAGAATCGTACTCTCCATGCTGCCTGCCTGAGCAAAGACGACATCATACTGCAGACTTCCAAAGTTCCAGTAGACAAGGAAAATTCCGATCAGCATTCCCAGGTCGGCTATACGGTTCATGATGAATGCCTCGCTTGCCGCCCAGCTGGCTGAGTCTCGCTCATACCAGAATCCTATCAGTGCCCATGAACATAGACCGACACCTTCCCAACCTATGAAAAGGCCGGCAAAGTTGTCGCTCATTACGAGAACCATCATCGAAAAGACGAAAGCGGAGAGCCATGCGAAGAAACGGTTGAACGATCTGTCGTGATCCATATAGCCGATAGAGTATACATGAACTACTGTTGATACCGTAGTAACTACGAACATCATCGTTGCAGAGACCTGATCAACTACAAAACCGAATGGAATTGTGAGTCCGCCTGCATGGATCCAATCCATCATTTTGACATGAACAACTTCTCCGTGTGCTACATGAATCAGGAGAACAACAGAGCTGATCCATGAGACGAAAAGCAGAGTCGAAGTCGCTATTCCTGTTATTAGATTTTTCGGCTTGTCTGCAAAAAGTGCAGCAAAAAGCGATCCGACAAGCGGAGCGAACAGTGCCGTATAAAGATATGCTTCCATGTGTTTCCTTTACCCGTGCATCGACTGCATAGAATCAATATCAAGCGTACCGCGCCGCTTGTACCAGACGATCAGAAGACCGAGACCGACAGCAACTTCACTCGCTGCGACAGCCACGATGAAAAATGCGAACATCTGTCCGGTGAGATCGCCGTAAAACTTCGAGACTGCAGCGAACCCTATATTTGCCGCATTAAGCAGTATCTCCGTAGAAAAGAGCAGCAGCAGCAGGTTCTTTCTGCGATAAACCCCGACCAGTCCGATACAAAAGAGAATGGCCGAAAGGATCAGATAGTGGCTGAGCGTTATCATTTTGAACCCTTGTTTTGAAATTCTTCATTTCCGTCTATTTTTAGTGTCAGACTCTCATCCATCTTCTTGCCGGCCAGAATAATGCCTGCTATCATCGCAACAAGCAGCATTACGGCCGCAACCTCGAAGGGGACAAGATATTTTGTAAAGAGGACGATACCGACCGCCTGCGGATTTTCCACGCCTTCAACTACCGGATAGAAAGCCTCTATATGGTCGGAAACTATAGGTGCGGCAAATGCGACAACCAACAGCAAAGCGCTGAGTCCGCTAAGCAGAAAGACCAGCTTGGGTGCCCTTACATTCTCATTGACAAGACGGGTGGTATTGAAAAACATCATACCGAAGGCATAAATCGCCATTACCGCACCCGTATATACAATTATCTGTACAACTCCCAGGAAGTCAGCTCCCAGAAGGAAGAAAAATCCTGAAATCATAATCATCCCCGCTGCAAGAGCACTCATAGAGTAAAGAGCGTTCTTGCTCATAACCGTTATGGTAAACATAACGATTGTTACCGCGCTGAAGAGGTAAAATGCTATTGCTTCAAACATGGTCAAATTCCTTAATACGCCAGAGGCGTTTTCTTTATACGCTCATCCGCATTGGGGCTTACCGCACCAAATCCCGGGAACTCTTCCTGCTTGCCCTCTTTAAGGAAGTCAAGAGGAGTCAGAATATCGTCTCTAAGTACGAAATGGGCCCTCTGTTCACTTGCATTTTCATACCTTCCGCCATGAACGATAGCCAATTCCGGGCACACTTCGGCACAGTAGCCGCAGAAGATACATCTGCCTAGGTTTATCGTATACTCCGTTACCTCTTTCCTCTGGTTTTCGTCATACCTGGTATCCATTCTGATGCAGTTGGCTATACAGATCTTTTCGCAAAGCCCGCAGCCAATGCATCTTTCATTGCCGCTCTCCAGAAGCCTGTAGAGCTTATGCACAGCCCTGTAACGCGGAGATATCGGCAGTTTCTCTTTGGGATACTGAACTGTATGTATATTAAAACGTACCATTTCCCTGAAGACCACCCACAGACCTACGAAAAGTTCGCCTCTGAAGGTTCTTTTTACCACCTGTTTAAACTTATCCATCGGTGCAAGCGGCGGCTTGTCCACCGGAATAAACTTATAATTTTGTGTCACATTTCTATCTTTGAACTGTTCAAGACTCATTCTCTCCCCCTTAAATCATCAGCACCAGGCCGGTTATAACTACATTTATTACCGCTATCGGAAGCAGAACTTTCCAGCAGAGCCACATAAGCTGATCCGGTCGGATATGCGGCCATGCCGCACGTGTCCAGAGGAAGAAGAAGAAGAGGAAACTCACCTTCAGTATGATCGCGAGAGCTCCCGGGATGAATCCCCAGTCATTAAATCCTCCAAGGAATATCAGGCTCGCCAGAAATGCCAATGTAATCATATTTGTATATTCGCCTATGAAGAACATTCCCCATCGCATACCGGAATACTCTGTAGCGTAACCGGAGACTATTTCCGCTTCATGCTCCAGAAGGTCAAACGGCGTTCTGTTGGTCTCCGCGAAGCCTGCGATCAGAAAGAGAACGAACGCGACCGGCTGACTCCAGACTATCCAGTCTGCGAATCCTCCGCTTTGGTAGTTGTTTATGTCGATCAAAGAGAGAGATCCTACCATCATCAGGGGAGCCATGATACTCAGGCCGGTAACGACTTCATAACTGAGAAGCTGAATAACCGTACGCGCCGCTCCGAGAAGACCCCATTTATTTGCACTTGCCATACCCGCAAGCAGCGGTGCGAACAGGCCGCTAGCCATGACACCCAAAACAAAAAGTACACCTACATTGATATCAGCGATAATCGGATGTACAGTGATTCCGAATATTTTGAATTCAGGCAGAAGAGGTACCGCCGCCAGTGCAATAAACGCGGTTGCGGCACCGATTACCGGAGCTATCATAAAGATGGGTTTTACGGAGTTCTGCGGTACGATATCCTCTTTCGTAAAGAGTTTTATACCGTCTGCAAGAACCTGCAGCAGACCGTACGGGCCCACATGCATCGGACCGAGTCGTCGCTGCATGAATGCCAGAACTTTACGCTCCAGGTAGGTACCGAATCCGGCAAGTGCCGAAAGTATACCCAGCACCACAAGGATTTTGACGATCGTAGAGATCACAAATTCAGTTAATGTCATGGCTTACACCTTTTCTATCGTTACGTTTTGGTATCTGTTGGATGCAAAAAGCCGTCCGGCTTCAACTTTCGGGTCGAAGTCCGGTATCAAGATTATATCTCCGTCAATAAACTTATCGCTCTCAACGGCCAGCTCCACACTTCCCTCAGGCAGTATAACCCTGACCCTGTCACCTTCTGCGACTCCCAGAGCTTCCAGTTTTTGCCGCGAAACATAAACACTGGCCTCTGCAGCGATTTCATGGGCCTTTTTTGTAAACTCATTAAACTGCAGAACCGGATTGCATCTGTAGGCTATCTCTCCGCTCAATGCAGAATTCTCATCAATTTGAGAAACAGCCGCATTAGTTCTGCGTACCTTTTGGGCAGAAAGATGATAACCGCGAATCTCCTCGCCGCTGTTGCTGTAACGGTTGGGCAGATCGTCAAATTCAAACGGCTTGAAACCTTTCGATTCAGGCAGTGCGGGGGTATATTCTACTGTGAGCTCCGCTTCCAGCCCAAGGGCGTTTGCTATATCATTGAGGATGTAGCCTTTGTATCCGAGTGCAACATTCGTGGGAACTACCCGTTTGTCCACGTTTGTCAAAGTTCCCTCCTGCTGATTGAGTGCAGGCATATCCAGATCTCCGTTGCCGCTTGCACTCAGGATGAAATTGCCTTCGGCATTGTATCCGATCACATACTCGCCCGCCTCATCGTCCAGATCACAAATCAGCGAAACTCCGAGACTGTTTGTCTTGGCAGGGAGAATCACCACCTCAAAGCCGGTGCATCGCTGAATGAGTCCTGCCAGCCTGGCCAGATTTTCCGATTTCGGATGCCAGAAGAGATCTTCTCCGAGAATTATCGAAAACTTCTCTTTTTTGGCAAGCATCTTGACCATTTTATCGCTGAAATCTTCGGGAGCGTCAAGAATATCGAGAAGACGGTTCAAGTCGACCTCAACCTCTTTTGTAACCTTTTTGGGAACCATCTTGGTCACCTCTTCGGTAACCTCTTTCTCCTCGCCTGTCTCTTCGTCTTTGACGGTTTTGGTGACAGTTTCGGTCACCTTCTCCTTGATCGTCTCTTCAACCGTTTTGGTCCCTTTGCTGTGGAAAGAGTCCAGATAGTCAACGACCTCTTTCGGCATTGCCTCTTTATCACCGAAAAGATCCAGAATCAGGTACAGAGCCGCCTCTTCAAGACCGGGCTTGTGGTTGATGCACATAAGATTCTTGCCGAAACTTTCCGCAACCGGATCTTTCACCGGATGGAAATAGAGCCCTGCACCTTTGTTCATCTTTATAGCATTGTTGAAAGCGAATCTGGCCCTGGGGTTGTCGCTTTTGAGCTGTGACCCTACGCTTACGACAAAATCGCTGTTGTGAATGCTCTGCAGGTCTCCGCTCCACAGATTGCTCCCGCTTGCTTTGGAGAAGGCATCCATGAACTTTTTGAACCTGTTTGCATCATCGTTTACCAGCTTGTAGCCTCTTTGCTCTTTCAGCCTCTGCAAAATAAGCGCTTCTTCGTTTGTTATGACAGAAGAGAAGCGGATTGTATCTGCCTTTTTAAAAGCTTCCAGTGCTTTGGCAAACGCCTCTTCGTCTCTCTTCTCCACCCGGTTTTCAAAGTCGTATCCGAAACGGCCGGCTCCGCAAAGTGAGACATAGTTCCACTCGTTTTTGACGCGGTAGATTTTAGGTTCCGGATTGTCGATACTTGTATGTTTGACATCGTAGTATAAATGACAGCCGGCACTGCAGTGGGCGCAGCTTGCCGGAATGGAATTGAGTTCCCATGCATTTGTCGTATACTGAAAATCGCTGCTTACCAGTGCTCCTACCGGACAGACGGCGATACACTCGCCGCAGTCGGTACACTCGAGCGTATCACCCGTAGTCGTGCCGATAAGAGATTTGTTGAGCTTGTTCCACATCGCATATGCATCTTTGGGCATACTCTCCTTGAGCTCTTTGTCCAGTGCCTCTCCGCCCCTTGGAACAGTCTTCAAAACGGCGTCGCCGATCATATCTTTACAGACGGTCACACAGCGCTCGCATACGATACACAGGCCGGGATCGTAGTGCATGAGGCCCCAGTCTTTAGACTCTCTCGCAACATCCTTTATGGCATAGTGCTGCTCGTCCACTCCGAGCTCAAGAGTATAGTTTTGAAGCTCACACTCTCCAGACTGATCACACACGCCGCACTGCAGCGGATGGTTCACATCGTAAACCTCCATAATCGCACGCCTCTCCTGCGCGATATTCTCTGTCAGTGTAGTAATCTCCATACCGTCTTTGGATTTGGCATTGCAGGCATAAACCTGTTTGCCGTCCGCTTCTACAAGACAGAGACGGCAGGCGAGTGTAGGGCTGCAGCGTGTCAGATAGCATATAGCAGGAATAAAGATATCGTTGGCACGCGCAACATTCAGGATAAACTCTCCCTCTTCGGTTTTACACTCTTTTCCGTCAATCTTAATTGTAATTTCACTCATTTGGCTGTCCCACTACTTCAATTTTGCTTTGGCTGAAACGGTAAAGTGAAGATAACAAATCTTCACTTAATCCCAAGTCAAAGGTAGGGTTAAGCGCGATCGTACCTTTAAGCTCCGGATCGATTATAAATACTCTCTCCATATCTACTCCTCCAAGGCTGATTTTTACACGCATTCCCTCTTTGAGTTTTGCCGCCATGGCGAACTGCTGCGATCCAAGAAGAACCGCATCCTCTCTGCCGAGCTGCGATGTCCTCGCTGTCTGCGGTCCAAACTGCATAACAGGATCGCAGCGGTAGAGGATCGGACCGTTGAATTCCGGCAGTTCTTCCACCTCTTCGAGGCTCGAGTCTACAGAATGCTTAAGACGTTTCAGCGCATATCCGCGGACCTCTCCCTCGCTATTGCTGAAATAGCAGGGGATATCATCGAATCCTATATTACTAAAGCCGCTCTCCACAGGAAGCTGTCCGGTAAAGTCGATGGTGTAGCCGCACTCTATGCCGAGCTCATTTGCAATTTCACAAAGCGTATATCCGCTGTAAGGCAGAGCAGCATTTGTCGGAACCACACGCTTGTCGAGCATTGTAAATGTCCCCTCCTGCTGGTTAAGTGCGGGCATATCCAGATCGCCGTCTCCCAAAGAGCTGAGTACGAAATCACCCGGAGCGTTGTATCCTATAACAGTCCCTGCAGCCTCTTCATCCAGGTCGCAGATAAGGCTTACTCCGAGCGTATTGGTCTTCGGAGCGACCGGAAGAACCGAAATGTTGCCGAAACGCTCAAACAGTGCGGCAAGTTTTGCGATCTGGGCCGCACGCGGATGATTTATGCAGTCTTCACCGATCACAAGGGCGATTTTTTTGCATCTCATCATGGATCGGCTGACGGCCTCGAGTTCCTCTTCGCCGACATTGCTTTCGGCGCTAAGGTAGCCTTCGTCAAGATCTTCCAGGAAAGTTTCTATCTTCTTGACATCGATCTTTCCTTCAAGCAGTGTACGGGCCAGCATCGCAAGAACACCCTCTTCGGTTCCCACTTCATACTTGACAAACTGAGTCACGACATTCTGCATCTCAAGATCTTCCATAGGATGCATATATACGACACGGGCATTCTCTCTTTTGGATGCCATAGTTATATGGTAACGGACTGCCGGATTGTCGGTAAGTATTCTGCTTCCCAGAACGATCACTCCGTCAGCATCCGCCACTGACTCCAAAGAGCCGTTGAAGAGTGTTTTCCCGCTTATGGACGCATAACTCTCCAAAAACCTCTTGAAGTTGAGTGCATCGCCGTTTACAAGCCTGTAACCGTAACGCTCTTTGAGGCGCTGAAGTATCATCGCCTCTTCATTCGTTATTCTGCTTGTGAAACGGATTGACCCAGCTTTTCTGAAAGTCTCGACCGCTTTTCCAAAAGCCTCTTCATCCCTCTTTGCCGTGCGGTTTTCAAAATCATAACCGAATCTGCCGGCTCCGCACAGGGTTGTGAATTCAAACTCATTCGTAACCCTGTATATTTTCGGTTCGGAGTTTTCCAGTGAGCCTGCATATTTGCGTTCATAGTCAATGGCACATCCGCCGCTGCAGTGAGCGCAGGTGGCAGGCACCTTCTGCAGTTCCCAGGCATTGGCCTTGTACTGGAAATCTGTGCTTATCATCGCTCCGACCGGACAGACGGCAATACACTCCCCGCAGTTCGTACACTCGAGCTCCTCGGTACCTTTCGGCTGAATGCGTGAGTTGTATCCGCCGTAGTGGATCTCTATGGCATCGTCTCCTATCACTTCATTGCAGACATGTACACATTTTTCACACAGAATGCAGAGTGACTCGTCATAGCCTATAAATTCCCATTTTCTCAGATCTCTCTTATGGTCTCTTGCCGAGAACTCCTGATTGTCAACGCCGAATTCCAGAGTCTTGTTCTGAAGGTCACATGCACCGCTCTTGTCGCAGACTCCGCACTCGAGCGGATGGTTCACGTCATACAGCTTCATGATGTTCTGACGGTGGCCGAAGAGTTCGGTAGAGTTCGTTCTGACCTCCATACCCTCTATAACAGGTGCCTGACAGCTCAAAATGAAACCCTCGACACCCTCTACTTCCACGACACAGAGCCTGCAGGAGGCTATCGGCTTGACTTTGCTCAGGTAGCACATGGTAGGTATATAGTGCCCGTTTCGACGCGCAGCCTGAAGAATCGTCTCGCCTTTGCGAGCTTCGATTTCATGTCCGTCAATGGTCAGTTTTATCATACCGTGCCCCCTAAACCGCTGTCATCGCGATGTAGTAGCAACGCATACAGCGTTCAGCCTCGGCTATAGCCTCTTCCTGGGAAAAACCGAGATTGACCTCTCTGTTGTTGTCCCGCCGCTCTTCTACCGAAAGCTTTTCGCTCACCTGCCTCGGCAGGCCGGGAAGCCATCCGGTTACCTTTTCGCTCTTGTCGTATACACGAAGTTTTCGCAGATGATCTTCCATGATCTCTTCGTCGGTCAGAGAAATTTCACCGGTACGTACATAGCGCGATATAACCGAAGCGGCACGCTTTGCCTGACCTACTGCATTTACGATCGTCATCGGACCGTATTCACAGTCTCCCGCGGCAAAAAGGCCTTTTCGGCTTGTCATATAGTCGCGGCCGTTGGTTTTGAGGGTGTTCCAGCTTGTAAGCTCGAGTTCCCACTCTTCCGGAAGCAGACCGAGATCTGCTGCCTGGCTTACCGCCGGTATAAGATAGTCGCACTCTATCTCGAAATCGGCACCCTCTATCTTTACCAGCTGCGGTCTTCCGCCGTCCGGGTCCGGAACCAGTTCGAAACGGTTTACCTTCAGCTTTTTCAGACGCCCGTTTTCATCTTCTATTATCTCTTCTACCGCAGAGTGGAAGATAAATTCGACACCCTCTTCCACAGCTTCGTGATACTCTTCGTATGTAGTGTTTCTTATGATTGTCTTCTCATCCCGCCTGTAGAGCATTATAACCTTGTCGGCATTGGCCCTGATGGAACAGCGCACGACATCCATCGAGGTGAATCCGCCCCCTACACATACCACCGTCTTTCCTGTAAGATCCACCGGTGATCCTATACGGTATTTTTCCCACAGATTTATCTGGTCCAGGAAGTTTATTGCGCCCCAGTAGCCCGGCATATCTTCACGCTCGTTTTTTGCCCGAACCTTTTTGCTCAGTCTCGTGCCGAATGCAAGAAGCGTTGCATCGTACTCTTCATCAAACCTTCTCAGCATATCGGCATCCACTTTTGTATTGGTTATGAAGTTTGTTCCGACACTTTTTGCGAGTTCTATATCTTTATTGTATTTGTCTATCGGCATTCTGTACTCCGGAACGCCTACGGCAACTTCACCGCCGAGAACCGGAAGCTCTTCATAAACATCGCACTCCACTCCCTCTACACCCAGATAGTAGGCTGCCGTCAGACCGGCAGGTCCGGCACCGACGATTGCAACTTTTTTGCCTATTTTATCTTTTGCGGGCTGGTGCGGATGGAGCCATTCAAATCCGTGGTCCGTCTCATAATCGGCCCCTATGCGCTTCAACTCCATAATGGAGATGGGCTCATCGAGGTTGGCACGCCGGCACTCATCTTCACACGGATGCGGACAGACACGGCCGCATGTATGCGCAAGCGGCATAGTCTGCCTTGTCGCTTTCAGCGAGTCGTCGAAACGAAGGTCCCTGACTCCCTCTATATATGCCGGAATATCGACGTGCGTAGGACAGGCATCCATACACGGAGCCGTAACTTTCGCAATGTAGTCGATCTTATCCAGATGGTAGTCTTTGCTCGCCTTTTTCTGTTCTATCAGCTCTTTGAAGGTATCTTCATAGTGCTCCATCATATCAAGAAGAGGCTTGGGAACCGTGCGCCCTATTTCGCATTTGGATGTCTCCATCATCGTCCGCGATACCTCTTTTAGATGCTCCAGGTCGCTCATTTCGCCTTCACCGCGGGCGATTTTGTCCATAAGGTCGTATAGAATACGTCCGCCCCATCGGCCCGGAGCGCACCTGCCGCACGCTTCGGAATATTGCTGATATGTGGCGGCATATTCGGTACCGAGCCTGACGACGTCGACCTCTTCGTCGAATATCGCGAAACCGTCCCAACCTATGAATGCCTTTGCATTGCGGTCGGCTTCGTACTGTTCAGGCAGCTTGTACTGCGACTCTGCCCATTCAGACTCCGGTTTGCCGCGATTATCGATAGACTCACCTCGCCATGTAGAAAAAACCACTCGGGCCACTACTTTTTCCTTCTCACCGAAATAGTCCAGTCGACTTCGTTGAACTTGAGCGAATTGAGCAGCTCATGCCCCGCCTCTTTGATAAGGTCGGCACTCTTCTGGATAGGGGTGAAATCTCCTATTTCGAAAAGAAATATAGCAACTTCGTCGACTTTCGTTCCCGTCTCTAGCAGTTCCATCATACGATCATAAAAATTGTCATGCAGATGGCGCAAATCGTAACGTACCATACTCTCCCCCTTACCTGTCGATTTCGCCGAAGACGATATTTGTACTACCTATAATAGTAACAATGTCCGCTATATAAGTTCCCGGAAGCAGATCCTGCAAAATACCGCAGTGCCAGAAACTGGGGGCTCTCATCTTAAGCCTGTACGGGTACGGCTCACCCTGTGAATTGATATAGAAACCGAGCTCCCCTTTTGGACTTTCAGTCGGTACATACACTTCACCGACCGGCGGCCGCATACCCTGTGTGACCAGTACGAAGTGCTGCATCAAAGAGTAGTTCTGCGTCATTATGTCCTCTTTGGGAGCCGAAATATATTGCGGTGCGTGAGCCATCAGTTCTGGCGGAGTATCGTCATACATTGCGATAAGCTGCTGAATAATACGGACTGACTGGCGCATCTCTTCCATATAGAGTTTGTAGCGTCCGTAGCTGTCGCATGTATCTGTTACA
Source organism: uncultured Campylobacterales bacterium (assembly GCA_964479605.1). Lineage (GTDB taxonomy): Bacteria > Campylobacterota > Campylobacteria > Campylobacterales > Hydrogenimonadaceae > Hydrogenimonas. Next base: position 21,354 of record CAYZMY010000003.1, read on the forward strand.
GGAATATCGAACTCGAGTTCATCGTAGAGTTCATACGGCTCCTCTTTTCGGATATCGTACTCTATCCCGCTTCCTCTGAGCATAATTCCTGTACATCCCCAGCTCTTTGCCATCTCCGGAGGAACCACTCCGACACCTTCAAGACGCATACGCCAGATTCTGTTTTCTGTAAGAAGATCTTCATAATCTTTTATATTGCCCGGCAGTTCGTTTACAAACTTGGCCAGCGCACCGAGCCACCCTTCGGGAAGATCCAGCGGTACTCCTCCGATACGTACGGCCGAGTGTGTCAGGCGTGCACCGCAGTAGTCTTCCATAAGATCCATCGCAAACTCACGCTCCCTGAAACAGTAGAGGAAGACACTCATCGCCCCTACATCCAGTGCGTGTGTAGCAAGCCAGAAAAGATGTGAAATGATGCGGTTAAGCTCAAGAAGCATCGTTCGGATCACCTGAGCGCGGCGCGGAACTTCAAGTCCTATGAGCTTCTCGACCGCAAGTGCAAAACCGTAGTTGTTCGCGGTTGCTGCGATATAGTCGGTTCTGTCCGTTGTCGGCAGGAACTCGTTGTAGATCATGTTCTCCGCCATCTTCTCCATACCGCGGTGAAGATATCCGATATCCGGTACTGCTCGAACTACCTGCTCTCCGTCCAGCTCCAGGATGAGTCTGAGCTGTCCGTGGGCAGAGGGGTGCTGCGGTCCGAAGTTGATAACCATGTGGTTGTCTTCACGTTCGAACTCAAGGTTTTCGAAAAACGGTCTTAATTTGTTGGTCTGTTGCATCCGCGTCCCCTTACTTTCTTCGGTCTAGCACTTTTGATCTCTCCTCAGAGAGCTTCTCTATAAGGAATACTCCCTCTTCCTCCTGATACATGATCGGAGTCTCTTCCGCCTTCATAGCCTCTTCGGCAGGTGCGCCTTTCGGTACTTCATGTCCGAGTCTGGCAAAGCGCTCCGTGTCGTAGCGGTCTATACGTGCAGGATCACGATTTTCAGGTCCGATGATATCTCTGGCCTCTTTGCCGAATATCTTGTCTACTTCATACCACTGGGCAAACTCGTCTCCCTCCAGCGGATAGGTCTTGCGCAGCGGGTGCCCTTCCCAGTCATCCGGCATGATAAGGCGTTTGAGATATGGATGGTTGTTGACTTTCACACCCATAAGGTCCCACATTTCACGCTCTGCCCAGTCGGCACTTCTGAAAAGCGGATTGACACTCTCTACGGCCCGATTCTCCTCGACGAAACACTTTACACGTATACGCTTCGCAGTATTCAGGTTCAGAATCTGGTAGAAAACTTCAAAGCCTCCGCGTTCGGCCAGGAAATCCACGGCGCTCATTTCGGAGAGCATCTCATACCATCGCTCCTCTTTCAATACTCTCAATACTTCAAAATTCTCTTCGGGATTAATATGTATGACAAGCTGCCCTCTCTGGATATATGCTTTGAGCACCTTATGAGCGGACTTTACCGCTGCAAGATCCTCGGCATACACTCCCTCTTCGGGAACCGGCTCTTCCGGTACGCGCGGTGCGACCCAGAAACGGTCGGTATAGTAGGATTTGGCCTGTACATTGTCTTTTGGGGTATACGGTCTCATCATACCAGCCTTTTCGCTTTTTGGGATTTGTTCGCAGATTCACGGCGAATTTTTTGCTGAAGAAGCATTACAGCATACTGCAAAGTCTCAGGACGGGGCGCGCAGCCCGGCAGATAAAGATCTACAGGAATTACACGGTCACACCCCTGTACGGTTGCATAGGTGTTGAACATTCCGCCTGTATTGGCGCAGCTTCCCATGGAGATGACCCATTTGGGCTCTGTCATCTGATCATACAGACGCCGAATGAATTCGGCATGTTTTTTTGTCAGAGTACCGGCGACGATCATAACATCTGCCTGTCTCGGTGAAGCGCGGAATATGGTGCCGAACCGGTCAAAGTCGTATCGGCTGGCACCGGATGCCATCATCTCGATCGCACAGCATGCCAATCCGTAAGTTAGAGCCCAGACAGAGTTGCTGCGTCCCCAGTTTAGGATTTTGTCGACTGTCGTAAGAGCGACGGGCAGACCGCCGCTTTGTGTATAGTTTACTTGATGCTGTGCCATTCAAGCGCTCCTTTCTTCCAAGCATATATAAATCCGATTGCAAGCAGCAGTATAAAGAGGATCATCTCTACAAACCCGAACCACCCGAGCACTTTAAAGTCTATTGCCCATGGAAACATAAATATGATTTCAACATCGAACAGGATGAAAAGAAGTGCAAAAAGATAGAACTGTGCAGAGATTGTGTTGGGCTGCTTCGTAACTTCCGGCCCGCACTCGTAGATAGTGAGCTTGAGCTTTTCGGTATCCAGCCGCGCAAGTTTGCGGCTTACAAAACGTGCCGCAAAGAGTGTTGCGCCAAAGGCGCCGAAGGTGATCACCAACAGCATGAAGGCGCCGAAATACGGATGATCCACGACCATATGTGTCATCAAAAACCCCTTTGTTTAAGCCTGTTCAGGCTTCGTTTAGTGTCTATAAACCAATGTTAGGGTAGTTTATCAAATAAACTTTAAATCAAGATTGTATGGTTAGAAGAATTATTGATAGGCGAAAATATGTTTCGCATGGAAACACGGGGAAAAGGTATATAGTCTGTTCTGTATGTTTTCTAACCGATATTAATATGTAGTTTTCAGAGTTCACCCTCTTCCGCAAAGCTGAACCAGCTATCTTTGGTTATTATCACATGGTCTATAAGCTCTATGCCTATTATAGAACTCACCTCCTTGATACGGCTGGTAACACGGCGGTCTTCAGAACTGGGAAAGCACTGTCCGCTCGGGTGGTTGTGTGCTATAACGATACCTGCGGCACGGTCGGTGATGGCATCGGCAAAGAGTTCCCGCGGGTGCACAAGGCTCTGGTTAAGCGTTCCTACGGTAACAATACGTTTTTCTATAATATGGCCCGCGCCGTCAAGCGTTACGGAGAGGAAATACTCCTGTTTTTTGTCGGCATAGCCGAGCAGTTCGCGCCATACATCTTCCGCGCAGGAGATTTTTGTATTTTTTTTGATCAGATGACGACGGCTGAGCTCGATAGCGGCAAGTATCTGCATCGCCTTTGCCGGGCCCAAGCCGTGAACGTTTGTTAACTTCTCCAAAGAGAGCCCCTCAAAGTCGGCCTCAAGCAGCTTTTCGGTCTCTTTGGAAAGTCCGATAATATCTTTCTCTTTTGTTCCGCTGCCGAGCAGTACGGCAATCAGCTCATAGTTTTTAAGAGCGGCCGGACCTTTCGCCTTCAGCTTCTCTCTGGGCCGGTCTTTCTCATACAGTTCACCGACACGCCTCATTTGGTGTCATCCATTCAAAAATCCCATCGATTTCCCTTCACCTTCAAAACTTCCGCCCTGCTCTTTTTTTATTTCGGAAATGAAATCTTCTATTGTAAAAAGAGGGTCATCTTTAACGGCCACACTGTAAGCGGTATTTTTGACTATGAGATTGATCTGCCCCCCTGTCAGGCTGAACTCCGCCAGCCTCTTTATATCGAAATCTTTTTCATAGTCGGCGTTTTTCGGCAGCATCTTCTCCCACAGCTCCATTCGCTGCTCACGGTTCGGTTTTTTGAAGGCAATTTTGTGATTGAAACGGCGTGAAAAGGCGCTGTCTAGGTTTTCGATCAGATTAGTTGTAGCTATCAAAACACCTTCGAATCTCTCTATCTGCTCGAGAAAGATATTCTGCATCTGGTTGTGCATCTTCTCCGCACTGCTGCCGGGGCCGGTACTTCTGCTGCTGAGAAACTGGTCTGCTTCATTTAGAAGCAGTACAGGCTCGCTTCTTGATTTTTCGGCGAGCTCTTTGAATGTATCGAATATCTTTCTTACATTCTTTTCGCTCTCCCCCACATACATAGAGAGAATTTTGGAGCAGTCGAAACTCAAAACCTGCCGTTTCATCGATTTGGCCAAAGAGAGTGCAGTCATGGTCTTTCCGGTTCCTGCCGGCCCGTAAAATATGATTCTTGCATCGATGTTTCTCGCTTTTGAGCGGATGCCCCACTCTTTGAGTCTGGATGCGACTCTTTTATCCATCTGTTTAAGCAAAGAGTCCAGTACCTCGCGCGTCTGCGGATGCAGCACTACGTCATCGAGTGTGGTTTTGGGGTCTATAAGTTCAAATAGTTCCTGCTCTTTTACAAGCATATCGAGCTTGAGCTTCGTACGCTTTTTCTTCTTTTGCGGGTGGATAATGTCGTGAAGAACCTCCTCGTTTATGAAAAAAGAGCGGGTGATGCCCCCGAACGGATTGAGCATCTCATCATAGTCAATGATCTCCTCACTCACCAGCTTCGCACCCTCTTCCAAAAGGGCGCGGTTTTTGAAGCGGTCATACTCGTCGTAACTTACTATATCTATCAGGGTGTTCATATCGCGAAGATTTCCCTCGCCTCCGGCATACTCCTCTTTCAGAAGGGCCAGAAAGATTATCTGTTCCTTGGCATCGAGCCCCTTCTCCTTGAAAAACTCCTCTACGACAATAGGCTCTTTTGTAACGGCGACACGCTCCTGAATCCTCTTCTCCAGAAGTCCGAGCTTGTTCTGAAGGCGGCTTGAGCTGGCCGAAACTGTCGTGAGCCCCTGCCTTGGCGCTCCCATTTTTGTATAGAGATCAATTCTCAGAAACTGATCCTGCAGATATTCGAGGTGGTCTGTATAAGCTGTTATTTCCGGCAGCATCAGATCCAGATTGCCGTTTTCAAGAAGCTTCAAAAGAGCGACACTCGGGCTCACACCGGTATGGAGAATCTCGAGCATCGAAAGCTCTCCGAGCTTGATTGAGTGGAAACTGTTCTGTACAAGCCATCCGAGCTCAAAAAGAGTTCGGATTTTCCCAAGATGGCGGACGTAGCCGTAAGGCTCGTCGCCGTATAGTTCGCTGAGCATCTCTACAACAGCGCTCTCTTCGCTTCCTTCCACATACCGCCTTACAGCGATCTGAAGAATTTTCGCCTCATCAGGCGAACACTTAAGGTGCTCAAAAACGTGACATTTTTGCGGATTTTCTGTTTGTATGAATTCTAGGAGGTATCTCATACGGGCATAATACACGAAGGGTTTTGGGATGTCAAGAGAAGGGTCAGCCCTTCATCTCCTCTTTGAGCTGCTCTTTTAATAGACGCTTCAAAACCTTTCCGGTCGCATTCTTGGGCAGTTCGTCTATAACACGGATCTCACGCGGTATTTTGAAGTTGGCAAGCTTCTCTTTCAGATATACTTTAAGTCTTTTCAGATCTACACTTTCACCCTCCTCCGCCTCTATGAAGGCTACCGGAACCTCGCCCGATTTTTCATCCGGCATTCCAACTACAGCCGAAGCCCCCACTCCGTCGAACCCGTTAATCACCTCTTCTATCTCTCTCGGATAGATATTTATTCCTCGGGATATGATCAGATCTTTTTTGCGGTCGACTATAAACAAAAATCCCTCTTCGTCAAGGTATCCCATATCGCCGGTCAGAAGCCATCCGTTTACTATGGTTTCATCGGTCGCCGTCGGGCGGTTCAGGTAGCCCTGCATGACGTTGTCGCCCTTTACGATAATTTCACCTATCTCCCCTGCGGGAAGCTCGAGCATATTCTCGTCTGCGATCTTTATCTCCACTCCCGGAATTGCCGGACCGACGGAGAGAGGCTTCTGTTTCCAGGGAGGATTTACAGAAACAACCGGCGAACACTCGCTTAGGCCATACCCTTCCAGCAGCTTCGCCCGCTTGAATTTGGATGTAAATCTATCTATCGTTGCTTCACTCAAAGGTGCGGCACCGCTTACGAAGTATCGGATCTTTTGAAACCACATAAAATACCACGGCAGTTTTGCGCGGCTTAACGCATTATATACATCAGGCACACCGACAAACATCGTTACCCGTTTAAAGAGTATCTGCTTTATGATATTGCTAAACGGCATGATCTTGCGGACAATCACGTAAGAGGCGCCGTAGTATATGGGCATAATTACGGTAACGGTCAGGGTGAAGGCGTGAAACATCGGAAGATAGACAATAAAACGGTCTCTTTTCGTGAAATTCGTAAGCTCTCCTATCGCCTTGCAGTTGTGCATAATGTTGCGGTAGCTCAGCATAGCGCCTTTCGGGTTTCCGGTAGTGCCGGATGTATATATTATGATTGCCAGGTCGTCTATTTCGGGATACTCCATATGTTCATGACTCTCAAGTATCTCGAAGATCTCGTCGAAACGGATGTTTTTGTTGTCCAGAGCTTCGTACTCTCCCTCCCAGACGACTCTCTCTATCGATGTGCTATTCCACAGAGGCTCAACCACATCTTTCTGCTCAGCCGAGGCCATAACCATCTTCGCACCGCAGTCATTCAGTATATACGCAACCTCTTCACTCTTTAAAAAGGTGTTCACAGGTACTGCCACCGCACCGATCTTGGTGATGGCGAAAAGCGATATAACAAACTCTTTGGAATTTTGCATAAATATGGCGACCCGATCGCCCTTTTTTATATCGGAGAGCTCCAGAAACCTGGCAAGTGTATCTACCTTCTTTTTTAGTCTTGAGTAGTTGAGCCTGTAATCCTCCACCAAAACGGCAGGCCGCCCCGGATGTTTTTCGGCATGGAACGCAAGCATTTCATAGAGGTTCCGGTACGGGTATTGCATTTAGAATCTGTATCCCACTGAAAGGTTCGTCAATATCGCCCCTCCCTTTTTGAAGGTGCCGTTTATGCCGTTTTCATTCGGTGGAGAGTGGATGGTTCTTTCATTCTTGCGGTCGTAAAGTATGCTGAAACCGGCCTCGAAATCACTGTTTATCTGCATAATTGCACCGGCAGAGAATATGTTTGCATGGGCATCCGGCAGTTCGAAACCCATAGTGGCCTCCGGTATGGGAGTCTCGTCGTATGCGTAGCCGGCCATCAGTGTCCACTTTTCGTCGAGCCTGTGCGTGACACCTATGCGGAATGTATTGGTGTCAGACCAGTTTTTATCTATCGGGTTTCCAAAAAGAGCATCTACAGTCTGGTCATCGAAATGAAAATCGAGTTTTTCGTATTTTGACCAGTAGGTTCTCTCATAAAGAAGCTCCACTCTGGTATCGCCGAAATTGTGGGCTGCAGCCAGCACAAGTGACGCCGGAAGAGGAACAGTTACACCGCCGGAAGTGTCATAATACGGAAGCTGCGGAGAGCCGACAGCTATGAATCCCGTGGAGCTTCCTTCAAGGTCGAGGTCTACATTTGAGCGGTAGGTTACACTCAAAGTTGTCTCTGGCTGCGGTTTGAATGAGAGCGCCAGATTATAGCCGAACTCTATCGTGTCGCCTGTCATGTTTTCGGCATAGGCATTGGCGAGGTAGGCCTTGACCTTTCCGTCGCTGTAGACTCCGCGCAGGCCGCCGCCGATACTCAGCTCGGGTGTAATCTCATACGATACGGTCGGATTGATCTCTATAACTTTAAGCGTAAACTCCTCCGCCTTCATCTTCTGAACATCGTTGTACCACTTCTTCGAAAGACCGCCCGGCTCCACCAGAGAGAGGCCGAAGCGCCACCTGTCTACTTTCGGGCTTACGTAGTGGAAATAGGGCAGGAGAAAATCTTCGGTTTTGGAATCGGCATCCGCAGGTGTGCCGGCTACCGTACCCCTGTACTCAACTTTGGGAAGGTGAATGTATGTAAGTCCCGCTTCAAGCAGCGCGTTGCCCTCGATCCAGCTCATATTTGCAGGGTTGAAGTAACTGGCATCCGCCGAGTCGGCACCTGCAACATATGCGGCACTCAAAGCCATCGATCGTGTAGACTGTTCCGGGATTTTGTATGCACTCGCCTGCGCTGTTGCTGCGCAGAGTGCTGATATACCAACAGCAGCCAGGGTCCGGTGGAGAAGTTTAAACTCATTCATAGCTGTTCCTTACGGCATTTTGACTCAATATTATCCAAGATATGATAAAAAATGATTAAATTAATGTACCACTTAAAGAAATAATTATAAAATGTTTCGAAATGAATTCATTACAAGGAAGGCGACTATGAAAAAGGTGATGATAGCGGCACTGACAGGTGCGGCGATACTGCTAATGTCTGGATGCGGGGAGTCTGCGGACAACTTCTCTGCGCAAAAGGCGGGCGGCGGCTACGTGATAATGGATACGGAAGGGGGGAATATTCCATACCCGAACGATATCCTCTTCGCACCGACGGCAGGCCAGCCGGCCGATGGAACACTGAATATTCCCTTTGATGCCAACGATAGCGATGCCGGAGTCAAAGCGGCACTCGACACCCTCGACGGTTTCTCGACAACAGCTTCGATAAGCATAGGGGTAAGCGGGGATATAAACTCCTCTACGCTTATGGGCAGCCTGCATCTTTACGAAGTGGCGGCAACCGAATCCAACGCCACCTCGCCGATACCTGTCGTAGGTGCCGTTCTTTCAGAGCTCACTTACGGTATGGACTATGTCGCGGCAGCCACAAAAACCCGCATAGCCATCCTTCCTCTCAAACCGCTGAAAAGCCACAGCCACTATATGGCCATGCTGACTGACGGCATAAAAGATACCAAGGGACGGCCCATAGAATCTGACTACATTACATCGCTTCTTCTCGAGAACACTCCGCTGTTCGATGCCTCCGGAAATCCTGCAGTCATAGTCGACAGCGATCCTGCCGCCAACAGAGCGAAGCTGCAGCAGCTTGCAGGAATCCAGCAGCTGACACAGCAGATGCTCTATGTAGCCGACCGTGACAAGAACGTATCAAAAAGCGATGTCGTTGCAATTTGGAGCTTTACGACACAAAGCATAGGCAAAGTGGCGGAAGCTTTTGCGGCAAACAACGAAAATCAGGCCATGCTGGCTATAAGAGATACAAACCTCACATCCAAACAGTTTCTTCTTGGAGCAGGGTATGATGTAAACAATACTATGAGCGGAAGTGCCGAAGTCTATGCCGGAACACTCTCGAATCTGCCATACTATCTGGGCATACCTTCAGCCCAGGACCCTCTTGCCCCTCTGACCAAATCGTTTACCTTCCAAAACGGCAGCGACATGCCGAATGAAACTGGCAGAGTCACTATTCCGGTTCTGGCAGCGATACCTTCCGCAGCTTCGGGATGTACGGAGCCTGCAGACGGATGGCCGGTAGCTATTTTCCAGCACGGCATAACCAGAAACCGGCTTGACGTTTTGGCTATCTCCGAAGCGTTCGCAAAAATCTGCTACGCGGTAGTGGGCATAGATCTGCCTCTGCACGGTATAGCCGATACGACAAATCCACTCTATATGGGCTCTTACGAGCGTACATTCAACCTCGATTTTCTGACTCAGGATGCCAATGAAACGGTTCTGGCCAAGGTGCCGGACGGAAAACCGGACAGCTCCGGAATCCACTATATCAACCTTACAAGCCTGCTGACGGCAAGAGACAATATCCGCCAGAGCA
>CAYZMY010000004.1:0-29143 GCA_964479605.1 uncultured Campylobacterales bacterium
GGGTTTTATATCATCTCGACTCAGGTTCATGCCTCGTTTGACAAAAATTTGAATATAGGGAGACTGGTTATGCTGATACCTCTTCAATATTTTAAAAGCGGTCTGCATGAAACAGGAGATAAATATGCATGGCTCCTACCTCCGGCAAATTCTGATAACATTACAAAAAATATATTTTCGGCTCCTGATGAGAAGCTGGATGAGATGATATACGCATCCATTCCTCTGGCATCCCCCCTTTACGGTTGGAAACTCATTTATGCCGTAAAAAAAGATAATGCCCTGCAAACAGTATATTTCGCAAAAAATATTATCTTCGCCACTTTCATCATAATGGCCCTACTAATGGGACTCCTCACTCTAATGGTAGAGAAGCAGCTTCTCACTCCCGTAAGGGATCTCTCCAGATTTGTAAAAAAGATTATACAGACAAACAACTACAGACTCAAACCGCCGATACCATCGAATGACGAGGTAGGCGATCTGTCAAAAAGTTTTGCGGTCCTTATGGATAGAACAGACAAAGCGCTCACAAAGATAGAAGAGCAGAATTTACGACATATGAGAACACTCGAAGCGCTCATGACATTCCTTGAAGAGATGGCGGCTGCTAAAAGTGTAGATGAAGCCATTGAGACAGCGACAAAGAGGATCAGACTGATGGCAGGCTCGAAAGAAGTTAGTATCTCCGAGAGTGCAAATCGTAAAGAAGGGAGTTTATCGATTCGGATTCTTTACGAAAAAAGAGAAGTGCCGGTATACAAGTACATCAATGTCAGAGAGATCAACGACACTCTTGCAATGACGGACAGAGTCTACGAATCGATCGGCCGCATCGTCTCCGCACAGATAGAGAGACTCTACCTGCTAAAGAGCAAAACCTCTTTTTTTTCCGGACTCTCCCATGAGCTAAAAACACCTCTTGGATCCATCCTGACACTTGCGCAGCTTCTTATCGGATCTGGTAAGTGCGGAGAAAAAGAGATGGAGTCCCTTGCCAGAATAGAACACTCCGCACAGTACCTTCTTCATATAATCAACGATATTCTCATGTTGGCGAAAGCTGATGCGGGAGAGATCAAACCGCATATACAAAAGTGCGACATAAGAAGCCTTATCGGTGAGTGTGTAGAGATAATAGAGCCGCTGGCAGAAGCTAAAAACCTTAGTCTTGAAACACTCTTTTGCGCTCAATGCAAAAATATGTCTACAGATCCGAAACTTCTGAGGATGGTAATAATAAATTTTTTGGCAAACTCTGTAAAGTTTACCCAAAAAGGTTTCATTAAAGTATGCGTATCTAAACACGGAGGAGATTTGCGTATCGAAATCAAAGACAGCGGAATAGGAATTTCAAAAGAAAATCTCGATAAACTCTTTGACGAATTTTTCAGGGAGTATAGAGAGGATTCAAGCGAGCACGGTACAGGGATAGGGCTTGCACTGAGTAAAAAAATAGTAGAGATTCTAGGCGGCCGGCTGAAGATTTTCAGTGAAGGAGAGGGGAAGGGTGCAAGTGCAACGATCACTCTGCCTCTATAGTGTATCCCACTCCTCTGACCGTCTTTATAAGAGCGTTGTTTCGGATCTTTTTTCTTATGTTTTTTATGTGCACATCCACAACATTACTCGACGAGATTTTATTGAAATCTCTATGTATATGTTCGAAAAGCTGATACCTGGTCAAAACCACTCCTCTGTTTCTTACAAGAAGCTCCAGCAGTTCAAACTCTTTTGCAGAGAGATCCACACTCTCTTCGCAGACCTTTACACTACGATGTTTCAGATCTATCTCTATATCGTCAATCTTCACCGCTTCATTTTTCAGGGTCGCACCCCTTCTGATCAGTGCGCGGACCCTTGCAAGAAGTTCAATATTTGAAAACGGCTTGGGCAGGTAGTCGTCGGCACCCTTGTCAAGGGCATTTACCTTGTCCTCCACCTCGCTTCTGGAGGAAAACAGCAGAACCGGCGTGGCTACTCCGGTTTCTCTTATCTGGTTCAGCCACTCTACGCCGCTTCCGTCGGGAAGCATCCAGTCCAGCAGTATCAAATCGTAGTTTCTCTCGTTGAGTATATCTGACGCTTCCAAGAGAGTGGTAGCGGTAAAAACTCTATATCCGCCGGTTTTAAAAACCTCTTTCAATGCAAAAAGAAGATCTTCGTTATCATCCACTACCAGCAGATAGCCCATATACCCCTCCCTTTCTCCGGGTAAAAAACTCTCAAAATAGCGTAACCATCTTCTCCCAAAGCTCTTTTTGCAGCAGAATCCTCTTTACACGCTCCTGCCACAGCTGCGCGAACCGCCTCTTCTCATCCTGATCGGCGATTCCCTGCAGCACTTTCTGCATCAGTATCTGCTGCTCGGGATTGCCGGGAACCATGGAAGGGTTGTAGGCCAGCTCCACACTCTCGCCGTTGTCTAGCCGGCTCAGTCTGACTTCCCCCTCCATCTCGACACCGTATATTAGCCGGTTGTTCCTGGCCATTCTTCCGCCGAGCCCTTTGAACCCGCCTTCATTGGCCGCTCCGGTAATGAAGCCTATGCAGCTGCCTATGACTCCTTCCACACCTTCGTCCAGTGCCCCGCGCATCTGAACTCGTATCTCTCCTCTTACAGGAAGCTCATCACCATACAGCTTTTTCAGACCGATCGAAGTCATGATCCATGCACCTGCTACTGTTGGGCACGAGTGGCCCGCTAGCTTCACCATATCCAGGTAACTGTATGTAAACCTGCCGTCTTCCACGGCACCGAGTGTCTCTGCCAGCGGGTCGTACATATCGATCGGTTCGACTTCGTCGAAAAAGTCAGGGTATTTCATAGGATTCCTTTGTCTTTCAGAGATTGGTATTTTTTTGTCGCACGCATAAGGTTCGCACCGTAAAGCATAGATTCGGCGGCCAGGATGACTCCGACTATCTTCCATGCATACGGTGTCACCATCAAAGCGGCTCCGGACGCCAAAAGGCCCCAGTGTATCCACAAATGCAGCATAGCCCGCTTTGCCGGTATGATATCTCCCATCATCGGGCACTCCATCACCCCTTTTGCATTTAGGTGAAACCAGACGAGAAAAGGGACTATTTTATAACTCATCGCAAATATCACGCTCAATACGAAGTAGCCGAACAGAAGAGCGGATGCCGAGACCAAAGGTTCAGTATATAGAAAATTTGACAAAACAGCCAGGATGGATGACAAGGCCAGAGAGACCATGGCCGTTCGCCACATCCATACCGTTGCATCGGCAATGGGGCGTTTTCGCTGTGTCAGCCTCTTCAGAGTCATGGCGGCAAACGAGAAAAAGATAAAAGCGAGCAGAATATCCATCAAAGCAGCCGCTTCCGGCATCAGATATGAAATAAGGGCAAAAAGAAGAAGCAGAACAAAAACCGCTGCGGGGAAAAAGTCCCTCATCTCTTTGGGATACGGGGGAGTGACATAAAACATCTCTATTACCTGAAATGCCACCGCCATTACCAACACTCCTATCCAGCCGATAAGCATGAAGTGAATATGAATAGAGCGAAGCACCATTGGGTCAAGCCCTATATCAATATCCATGAATATTGCCGTAAGTGCCAGAGCGAAAAGAAGCCCAAGACCTAGACTTGCGATAGAGATCATCATCCCTTTGACCGACGGAGTCTTGTTCTGTACGACACGAAGTTTCGCGAGCATCAAAAAGATGACAAATCCGAGGCTTCCGACAAGCAGTGGAACAGCCGCATGCATCATCACATAGTAGTTAAAGTAGAAAGAGGCAGATAACAAAATGATACCTAATACCATGAGAATATGAATCCATCTCGCGTGATAGCGGGGTTCCGCTATTGAAGCACCGGCAATAACGGGCAGCATCTGAAAGAGTGCACCTACCATAGCCATTGCGGCGATACCGAGCATCAGCAAGTGGACAATTGCCACTGTACGAGGCGTATCCCACTGTAAAAGCATATCCGCATCGGTATACAATATAGCCGCCGCAGCTATAAGACCGAATACGGGAATCGTAAGAAAAAAGCGCAGAATTACGCTGATGGGCGGGGCCTGATCCAAAGAGAGACCTCTATTAAACACTGCAATACCTCTTCATAAGCTTTTTCAGATCAATTCCGTCTTTTTTCGAAAAAAGAATATGCCACTCGTTTTCACCGGATTCACACACTTCATAATGAAGCCCATGCTGCTGCGCAATAATGAGCAGCGGCTGCGGGTAGCGGTGTATAACGAGATGAAAACAGTTCGAAAAATCGAGCTTCTTCAGCAGCTGTACAGAACGTTCAAGCGGCTCGGGGTGGGATAGCCCCCGGGCATCCAACTCCAGAATCTCGACCCCGTTCAATGCTCTTTCATCTCGCTTACAAGCTTTTGGGCCTGATCTCCAAGAAACCGGTCGCACATGGCATAGAGCATCTGCTCCTCTTTCATATTGTGCTGCTGAAGAAGTATCATAAGGGTATCCGCAACTGAAAAAAACCTGTCTCTCTCTTTGCTGTCTATGGCATCTTTAAGCTGTTCCAGAAGAGCTCTTACCTGCGTATGTTCATGGCGCATAACCTGCGTCGGCCCTTCGCTGTTTCCGGTGGCCTGTTCAAATGCGGGAAAGAGAATCTCCTCCTCTTTGGAAAAGTGTCTGAGGGTATCGAGCATAAAATCTTCAAAATGTTTGAAAGCTTCTTCGAAATCGTTGTTGCTTGCAGCCTGTTCGGCCTTGGCAAACGACTCGTCACAGCTTCGGTGCTCTTCTCTCATGTAGTTGGATATCTCCATATTTTCTGCTCCTATTTAAAAATAAAAAATATTTTTGCCATCAATACGGCCGTCAAAGCCAAAAACGAGACCATTATCCAGTCCATCTTTTTTCCTGACTTTGCCCGTTGCATTTACGCTGCAGGCAAGATTTTGTTCTATCGAATGATAATGCGATTGTACTCAAAAAGATCTTTCAAATTGGTTGACATCCATCAACAAAATTAAATTTTTATTTAAAAAGAAATCGATGTCACTATTGTGTCACCAAGGCCCATAATAACGGTATGTTGTGACACCTTTGTGAGCTCTTTTTTTATGGCTCAACAAGTAAAAAAAGCTTACAATTTCAGAGTCCGGCATACGAATGGTTTAGTTCGTAAACCGGTACCTGCTCCTTTAGCTTGCACCGAAATGAGCAATTTTTTTGAAGCATTAAGTGCTTCAGACACCCTTTCGGAACCTGTCACGAAAAAGTTGGAATGAACACTTTTTCGTGACAGGTTCTGTCTCAAGGGTGCTTCCAAAGCCCCGCCAAGGCTGTAGAACCTCCCGGGGTTTTTGAGGCACCCAGGATAATTCCTGCGAAACACCACCTAAAAAAGATTTTTATGATGCTGAAAGAGATTCTAAAACGAGACGGCACAAAAGAGCCGTTTGCTCCATATAAAATAGAAGATGCGATCAAAGCGGCCTTCAAAAGCAACAATACGGTTTACGACAATACAATATTCTTCAATGTTCTGGAGAGACTGAAGCAAAGGCGCATAGCTGCCGTTGAAGATATTCAGGATATGATTGAGCAGGAGCTCTTCAAGGCGCGTTATTTTGAAGTGATGCGCTCTTTTATGATCTATCGCCATACCCACAAAATGCAAAGAGAGCATATACTGGGTCTCACAGAAGATACCACTTTTGTAAACTCCACTCAGACGATAGAAGAGTATATCTCCAAAAGCGACTGGCGCATAAATGCAAACTCAAATACCGGATATTCCCACGCAGGGCTGATCAACAACACAGCCGGCAAAATCATCGCCAACTACTGGCTCGACAAAATCTACTCCAAAGAGGAGGGTTACGCCCACAGAAACGGCGACTACCATATACACGATCTCGACTGTCTGAGCGGATACTGCGCAGGCTGGAGTCTCAGAGCCGTACTGGACGAGGGGTTCAACGGTGTAAGGGGACGTGTCGAGAGCCGTCCGCCAAACCACTTCAGAGAGGCTCTCGGGCAGATGGCAAACTTCCTGGGCATCCTGCAGTCGGAGTGGGCCGGGGCACAGGCATTCAGCTCGTTCGACACATACCTGGCACCCTATGTATTCAAAGACCGTCTCAGTTTTACCGAGACGAAAAAGGCGATACGAAGCTTCGTATACAACCTCAACGTCCCGGCACGATGGGGGCAGTCGCCGTTTACGAACATAACCATCGACTGGACCGTTCCTGAAGATCTCAAAGAGCAGATACCGACGCGTGCGCAAAAACACCTGCTGAAAGAGGTGGACGACGAGGAACTCCTCAAAGAGGCCAAAAGACGTGATCCGCAGTTGAACTCTTTGGAAGATATGTGCTACCGCCACTTCCAGCACGAAATGAATATGATCAACCGTGCATACTACGAGGTGATGACAGAAGGCGACAGCACCGGCCAGCCGTTTACATTCCCGATTCCCACGGTAAACATTACCGAAGAGTTCGACTGGTACGGTGAAAATACGGATATTCTTTTTGAAAATACTGCGAAGATAGGCTCTTCATATTTTCAAAACTTCATTGGAAGCCAGTATAAACGTGATGAAAACGGAAATCTTGTGCCCAACGAAGAGGCGTACAAGCCGGGACATGTAAGAAGCATGTGCTGCCGGCTTCAGCTCGATCTTCGCGAGCTGCTCAAGCGCGGCGGCGGACTCTTCGGAAGTGCGGAGATGACAGGCAGTATCGGGGTGGTTACAATCAATATGGCGAGACTCGGATACCTCTACAAAAACGATATAAAAGAGCTCTACAAAAGACTCGAAGAGCTGATGGACCTTGCAAAATCGACACTTGAGAAAAAAAGAGAGTTCATCCAGGAGCTTTACGACAGGGGGCTTTTCCCGTATACAAAACGGTATCTTCCCGGTTTTAACAACCACTTTTCCACTATAGGCATAAACGGTGTCAACGAGATGATAAGAAACTTCACCGATGACAAACTGACGATAGCGGATTATGAAGGCAGGCAGATGGCACTGGAGATTCTCGATTTTATGCGGGAGAGAATGCGTAAATACCAGGAGGAGACCGGAAACCTCTACAACCTGGAAGCCACTCCGGCAGAGGGAACCACATACCGCTTCGCAAAAGAGGATAGAAAGAGATACCCGGACATCATTCAGGCCGGAAGCGAAAAAAACATCTACTATACCAACTCGTCCCAGATACCTGTGGACTGGACGGAAGATCCGTTCGAAGCCCTTGAACTGCAGGATGAGCTTCAATGCAAATATACCGGCGGTACAGTTTTGCATCTTTATATGCGGGAGCGCATCAGCTCGGCGGAAGCGTGCAGAAACCTTGTAAAAAAGGTCATTACAAACTTCAAACTTCCATACATCACGGTAACACCGCTCTTTTCCGTCTGTCCGAAACACGGCTATATACCCGGAGAGCACGAGTTCTGCCCGAAATGTGATGAAGAACTGCTGCAAGCTTGTGAAGAGGAGGGGAAAAAATGTTCATCGTTTTAGCCAAAGACCAGTCAACGGGAACCTTTATGAGATTTCTGGTGCAGATGACAGCAAAAGTTATACGTCCCGATACACAGGGATTCATATCAAACAGATAAAAGGAGAGTGATATGCACAACAAAGATGAGATACTCAAAAGGTTTCAGGATCGCCGCACAAGATGTACGGTATACACGAGAGTAATGGGATACCACAGGCCGGTTGAGAGCTTCAATATAGGCAAAAAAGGCGAACACCGTCAAAGAAAGCAGTTTGTTGAACGATAAACAGATTTTTGATATTACGCCGTTTACCCATCTCGATTATCCCGGAAAGCTGGCCTGCATAGTCTGGTTTCGGGGCTGCAATATGCGCTGTATGTATTGCTACAACAGCGATATTGTCTTTGCGAAAGAGGGAAATTACGGTGTTGAAGAGCTGTACAGTTTTCTGCAAAAACGGGTGGGACTGCTTGACGGAGTGGTTCTAAGCGGAGGGGAACCGACAATACATAATCTTGTTCCGGTCTGCCGAAAGATCAGAGAACTGGGATTTTCCATCAAACTGGATACAAACGGTCTGAATACCGAAATGATACAGGTTCTGGTAGAAGAGGGTCTGCTCGATTACATTGCCCTCGATTTCAAGGCTATGAACGGAAAGTTCGGTTATGTAACAGGATCTAGCAAATACACCGGATTTACCAGAACACTGGAGTTTCTTGTCTCAAGTCAGGCACAGTTTGAAGTACGTACGACGATCCACTCCGATCTTCTCCAGCCGGAAGATATCAATGCCATGATGAAAGAGCTCAAAAGATACGGATATACCGGCCCATATTATCTTCAGAAATTCATAGAAACCAGAAACAATATCGCAAATCTGCAGAAGCCGGAAAGCGATTTTGACGAGACCCGCCTGGAGGATACGCTTCAAATCATATGGCGTTGACAAAATATCTTTGTGCAGCGGCTCGTGAAAATCTTTAAATAGTCTGATTGCCGCTTTTTTCGCGATCTCCAGTGACAAGCAGATATCCCTGACCGGATATATTCTCTATTACCCTTCTATCGCTTTTTTGCCTTACACGCTTAATAAATGTTCTAAGCCTGTCATCGCTCACCTCTTCATCAGGCCACAGTGCGGATTTGATCGCCTCATTCGACAGATAGTGGTTGGGACTGTGCAGAAGCTGGGCGATAAATCTGCTTTCACGCTTGCTAAGGTGTACAAGCACTCCCTTTTTAAAAAGCTGTTCGCTCTGAAGATCGTATTCGAAAGGCTCTATCAGCCTGATTCTGTTCTCTCTTTTTATCCGCTCCGCCAATTCACAAAGATAATTCAAAAGCTCTTCCGGATCGAAAGGTTTTATAAAGTATTTCACCACTCCGACATCTATCGCGCCTAAAAGCTTCTGCTTGTCACTATATGCGCTGAGTATTACGACGGGCGTATCCCGGCTCTCCGATTTTATTGCCGAGGCGAGCTGCAGGCCGTCCATTCTGGGCATTGTAATATCTGTAATTACAATATCCGGTCTGAGTCTTCTGAAAGCTTCCAGCCCCTCTATCCCGTCATGGGCGATTGTAAACTCGGCGAAATAGTCACCGATAGCCTCTTTTAGCAGTTTTGCCAGAGTCACCTCATCTTCCACCAAAAGAACGCGCAGTCTCACCAGTCTTGAACTACACGACATCCGCAGTCTCCTCCGCCAAAGGAATTCTGATCACAAAACAGGCACCATCGCCGCGGTTAACGGCCTCTATGCTGCCTGACAACCCTTTTTCAATAATCATTTTGGACATAAAGAGCCCAAGACCGGTGCCTTTGGCTGTATGCTTGGTCGTAAAATAGGGTTCAAATATCCGCTCCATAGCCGACTCTTCGATACCGCCTGCATTGTCGGCAATTGATATCTGCGCAAAATCATCTTCTCTGGCCACCGTGATTGCGATTCTCTTTTGAGGAATCTTTTTATCTGCAAAAGCGTCTTTGGCATTTTGAAGCAGATTGATGATAACCTGTGAGAGCTCGTTGCTCACCCCTATAGCCTTGAGTGAATTATCGACCGAGAGTTCGATATGGATATGCTCTTTTTGCATGGATTTGTGAAGAATCTGCATTGACTCTTCCAAACTTTTCGCAATCTCGAAAGGCTCCTTGGGTTTATCCGGTCTGAAGAAATTTATGAAATCTTCTATAGTCTGCGACATATTCTGGATCATCGATTTCGCTTCCGAATAGATCGCTTCGACCTGTTCATCATCCCTCTTCTGTGATGCCCTTTTCATGTTGAAAAGAGCAAGTGTAAGCTCAGTAAGAGGCTGCCTCCACTGGTGGGCTATATTTGCCATCATCTGCCCCAGACTCGCAAACCTCGACTGCCAAAAGAGCATCTTCTGCTTCTCTTCGTTTTTGCGTACCTCTTCACGCACCCTCTCTTCCAGATTCTTGTTCAGTTCGTAAAGCTTGCGCGTCTGAAGTGCTACACGTTTTTCAAGAGTCCGGTTCAGCGCTTCCAACTCCTGCTCTTTTTTTTCAAGTGCAATCTTCAGATTTACCTCTTTCGTAACATCGTATCTGATGGCTATAAACTCTTCGATTTCTCCATCTTCATCAAGTATTGGAATAATAGTCGTATTTACAAAGAAAGTGCTACCGTCCTTTGCAAGGTTCATGACGGTAGATTTGAATATTTTCTTCTGCAAAATCGTATCCCACAGCCGTTTGAAATTGCTTGCGGGAACATCCGGATGGCGTACTATGTTGTGATTTTGGCCTATCAGCTCTTCTCTTGTGTAACCGGAGATTTTGCAAAATTCGTCATTTACAAAAGTTATGATGCCGTTGATATCGGTTTTAGAGACAATATTTGAACTCTCAATCGCATCTTTATACTGTTTAAACATAAGCTAATTATAGCACTTTTCCCACTCGGCAAATTCGTCGGAAAAGTAGTTTATACGCACTTTCTTGAACTCTCTTGTAGAGTAGAGATAGCTGTAATCCCCGACGCCGATCTCCTCCGCCATCTCGGAAACGATCTTTTCGACCTCATCTTTGCTCTTTCCGTGCACCATTGAAAAGAGAGGATAGGGCCAGTTCGGGTAAACCGGGCGCAGATAGCAGTGGCTGACGGCGCTGTAAGCCGCGACTGTTTCGCCTATCTCTTCGGCCCGCTCTTCAGGCACCTTCCAGACAACCATCGCATTGGCCGTAAACCCCGCTTTTCTATGGTAGAGAATAGAAGCGAAGCGCCTCATAAGGCCTGCTTTTTTCATTCTCTGTACTTCCGCACTGAGCGTTTCATAATCTATCTCCAAAGAGTCGACGATATGGGCGAAAGGCTCTTTTACAGCAGGGATATCTTTTTGAAGCCCCCTTATCATTTCGTAATGGATATCTTTAAGCTCCATCGGCTCTTTTTTTACCTTTTTTCGGCGCTCTTTTTTGGCTCTGTCACCCTTTACATCGAGCTGAACGGAGATTTTGAACATCTTTTTTGTCGGGAGTATAATGTACTCTTTGCAGCCCGTCTGCTCAGCAAGCAGCTCCACAGTTCTTTCGAGCCCAAGCTTCGAGTCGGGCGCTACCGCAATGGTAAACCACAGGTTGTAGGGATTATCCCTTTCATAATTATGGCTTACGCCCGGGTGCTTGTTGATGTGTGCCGCAGCCTCTTCTATGTTGTCGGTTTTAAACGCTACAAGCGAAGATCTGTAACCGAGACTCTTTGTATCGAAAATGGCCGAAGTCTGGCGGATAATCTTCTCATCT
This sequence comes from uncultured Campylobacterales bacterium, assembly GCA_964479605.1. GTDB lineage: Bacteria > Campylobacterota > Campylobacteria > Campylobacterales > Hydrogenimonadaceae > Hydrogenimonas. The sequence continues at coordinate 11,254 of CAYZMY010000004.1, forward strand.
TTAAGTCTTGCATATAGTTCCAGAATCTCCTCTTCGCTGCTGCCGAGTTCCTTCGCCAACTCTGCAAAAGGCCTTCTGCCTACAGGGAACTCTTTTTGTATCAGTGTCAAAAACTCTTTTTCCATATCTCTTCGCTTTTTTTGGGTCCATTATAAAGTTTTCCTCTTTACACTTTCCTTGACGTCTATCAACGGCTTTTCAAGGAGGGTATGATAAGATTATTTTCACTTTAAAAGGATAGGTATTGGCGTATTTTCCGGCATTCATAAAACTCGACGGCAAAAGTGTTCTGGTGGTAGGCGGAGGCCATATAGCCGGCGAAAAGCTAGAAAAACTTCTGGACTTCACCGACAATATAACCGTAATTGCCCCTGAACTAGGCGAAGAGACTGAAAAACTGGTTGAAGCTGGCGGACTGAAGCTGCTTAAACGTCCGTACAAAGAGGATGATCTGGGGGATTTTGACATAGTGATAGTTGCAGTGGACGATCTTGAGCTGCAAAAAAAGATATATGAAGCGTGCCAGTCCCGCCACACTCTTTGCAACAGTGTCGACTCTGTAGACTACTGCGACTTCATTTTCCCCTCCTACACAAAAAAAGGAGACCTCACAGTCGCCTTTTCCACTTCCGGCGCTTCCCCTTCGGTCGCGAAATATCTGCGCCGCACAATCGAAAAGTTTATACCGGACTCGATTGCAGAGTTTCTGGAAGAGATGAAGGGGCTGCGCTCATCGTTGCCGAAGGGTAAAGAGCGGATGAAGATGCTGGATGAGAAAGCTAAAAGCTATATAGAAAACCTATTTCCAAAGGATCGGAATGTTTAGTAAAAAAATGGTATGGGCATTGATGGCGATTTTCGCCTTTTTGAGCATAAGTACCTTTATAAGCAATATGCCCGAAAAGAAAGATAAGCACGTAATCGAAAAGATCAGCGCATATTTTCCCTACGAAATGACAAAGACAATCGGAGGCCTGGATATACTGAATAAAAAAACGGGTGAAAAGCTTAAAGTCGACAATGCAAAAGTTTTTCTGGCGTTCGACGACCTGCTTAAAAAATGGGGCGGCTCGCACTTGAAGCTTAAAGACTCCACACTCATTATTCTAGATGACAACAACCGGACTGTAGATACGATGCATCTGGACCAAAAAGAGATCTCATTCGTCAAAGAGTTTTTCTTCAAGTAGTTTTGCATCCACTTCTCCCGCAAGAGGCGGCTTAAGAAGCACCTCTTGCGGCGAAAGCAGAAAAATCGTCGGATAATTTAGTGTATAAAGAAGCTCTATAGGATAATCTTCATTCTCTTTGGTAACGATTACCGGTATCGTCTTCTCGTTTACGATACGGACAATACGCTTCTGCATCAACGTGGAAACAAAAAGTTCCCTGCATTTATCACACCCCCTCTCAACCAGTACGACAAACATAGGCCTGTTCTCGGTCTGTGAAGCTCTCAACGCACTGTCAAACGATCCATACCACCTGATTGAAGAAGCCTGAAGCATGGAGCAAAGAAGTATAGCGGCGGCAACATGGCGTATCATCTTACTTTATACCCCACCGGATTCCCTTCAAGTGTTTTTAGAAAGGCCACTATCTCACCGATCTGTTCATCACTCAGTATCAGCCCGAGCTGGTGGCGTGCCATAATACGCACAGCCTCTTCGATCTTTTTGACAGAACCGTTGTGAAAATAGGGCGCTGTACGGGTCACGTTGCGCAGTATGGGGACACGGAAAATAAACTGTCCGTTTCGGCCGTGAAACCCTCCGATATCAGGAAACGGAAACGGCTCATCACCGCGAATCTTCTGCCATCTGAAGCCTGCAAAATAGCGCTCATCATTCACAAAACGGGACTCGGGGGAGAGTATGGAGTTGTATTTTCTGAGAGGAAAATGCTGCAGACTCTGTCCGCCGACGCTCATTCCCGTATGGCACCCTTTGCAGCCGATCCGCATGAAGAGGTAAAGCCCTTTTTTCGCCTTTTGCGATATGGCCGTATCATCTCCTTCCAAAAAGCGGTCGAACGCACCGCGGGTGAGAAGAGTTCTTTCAAATGCGGCTATCGCCTTCGTAGCCGTATCGAAAGTTATACCTTCTTTCGGAAACACTTCGGCAAACAGAGATCTGTACTCACTGTCGGCTTTCAGCCTCTTCACAACTTCCGCAGGTGTCATCCCCATCTCGAAAGGCGCCTGTATCGGTCCTTTTGCCTGATCTTCTACATCAGGACTTCTGCCGTCCCAGAATTGGCGCTTGGCCAGTGCGGCATTCAAAACGGTAGGTGAATTGAGATGAAAAGGGTTCGCCTGTCCCCCTATCCCGATAGCCGTAGGCCTGTTGTCGTCTCCTCCATCTTCGAGAATGTGACAGCTTGCACAGCTTACTCTCCGATCTTTCGAGAGTCTGGGATCGAAATAGAGCGCCCTGCCGAGTGCGACCTTTTCCGCTGTTACGGGATTTTCGGGATTCTCTACAACTTTTCTCGCCTCCTCCCAACTCTTTGGAACAGGCAGCATCCCGCGGCTCAATGCACGCTCACGCAGCTCTTCGCTCTTTATTTCAGGTGCGCCCTCTCCGCCTGCGGGTATGACTATCCCTATTTTGAAATATATCGCAAATACAACAAACGATATGAGAAGTATCGCAATAATCGTCCTCATAATCTATCCTCTATATTCCGAAGGTCTCTTTCACCCTCTTTTCGAACGCTTTGTCATCCAGTTCTCTTCTCAGCGGCACAAACGTCTCTGCTTCTGTGCCGACAGGAACAAAGATGTCGGCATCCTCATCTTCTATTATACTCTTTACAGCCTGCGCCACAGGAAGCGGTTCCGGCCCCTCGTTTATCGCATTTGCGACGATTGGAACGAAGTGTGAAACAAGCTCTTTGTATGGAGACTCTTCACTGAGTGTATCGGAATTGGCGACAACTCCTTTTTTTACGAAATTCGTACCGAACAGTCCCGACTGTATGGAGTGGACCCTTATGCCGAACGGCATAGTTTCAAATCTAAGAGAGTCGACTATTCCCTCTACCGCGTATTTGCTTGCATTGTAGTGGGTCAAAAGGGGCAGTCCCATCTTTCCGAGAAATGAGCTTATATTGATAATGACACCCTTTTCGGCCCGTCTCATATAGGGCAGAACTTCCCTCGTAGTACGCAAAAGGCCGAAAACATTGACGTTGAACTGGTCGAACATCTCTTTGTCGGTGGCATCTTCAACAGTTGCTACAAGACCGTAGCCTGCATTGTTTACCAAAACGTCTATCTTCCCCTCTTTTTCCATTACGCTCTCTACAGCCTCTTTTATGCTGTAGCTGTCTGTAACATCAAGATAGACAGTGTTTACACCCTCGGAATCATTCTCTGAAAGATTCCGGTCTCTTGTACCGCCGTATACTATATATCCTTCGTTTGCAAGCAGTTTTGCTGTCTGCTTCCCCATTCCGGAGCTTGCCCCGGTTATCAATACCACTTCCGCCATAATCCCCTCCATTTCAAAAAGAACTGTTCAGCCGCCCCAAAGAGGCGGAAGGCATACACCATAATCCATGTTTAAATAATTATAGTAGTCAATACAGATCAAAATCAAGATAGTTTTGGCACGAAAAGGATTTTGTTTTGGCACGAAAAGGATTATTTGGGTGTTTCGGAATATGATACCAAACCCGATAAAAGAGAACGAAGCACTGTTGAGATAGGAAGACGGGCAACTGTTTCGTTTTCAGTCGGATTTGGTGTAAGAAGACTACTTCAGATCTTTGGGGTATATTCCATACGTTTCGAAAAAGAGTCTGCCGAAATGCCCCTGATGGCTGTAGCCGACCTCTTTTGCCACTTCGCCTATGGAGAGTATGCGGTCTTTAAGCAGAAGGTTCGCCTTCTCCAGCCGCAGTTTTCGTATATAGTTTCCTATTGTCGTTTTGTAGACTTTCTTGAATGTGCGCTTGAGCTTCGTCTCATTGGTTGCACAGATATGCGCAAGCTCCGGTATCGTAGGCGGCGATACGAAGTTGTTTAGCAGATATTTCTGTGCTCTTTGCGCAATATCAAGCTCATCAGAGCCAATATTTTCATCAACCAGACATATCAAAGAGAAGTGGTGTATCATAAACTCGATCACGTTATGCTCGCATTTTATGCTGTGGAGTCTCTGCTGCAGTCTTGTATCGATGATTTTATCTATTATATGAAGGCTCAGTGCATCCAGCGGCTTGCTCTCTATCTGTTCGGCACCAATTTCACCCTGAATCTTCTCATAGAGAAAGTCTATCGGCTCATTTTTGTTCAGGCTGAGATATCTTTTAAGAAAAAAATCGGCAATGCATAAGACAAAGATGTCGCTCTTGCCTGACGCTTCTATTGTCAGAGTGAAATCCTGTCTGGAAGAGCAGTAGATATTCACTTCATCTTTTTTTGAAGAGAGACTCTCTTCGTTCCCCTTCTGCCGGATTGTGAATTTTCCCTCTTTCACAACAGTAATTACAACCATTCTGTCGAGGTTTTTTATATTGAAGCTATGCTTCTCATGCTTTTTCAGGCATATATCGAAAAAGACAATACCGTTCGAGATATCTACCCTTGTAATATGCTCTTCGCCCCTCTCATACAGGCGGGTAGTCTTATACCTTTTGTCGCCGATATTGAAGAACAGACTCTCCATCACAAATCGTAATACTCTCTGACACGGCGCTCGAAATCTTCGTCACTCAGCTCTTTGCGCATCGGGATGAATTTGCTCGCCTTATCTCCTGCCGTCACCCTGGCGGGGAACTTTTCGTCCTCTATTATCCTGTATATGAGTGCGGCCACCTCTTTTGCATCGTTTCCGCGGTTGATCTGCTCCACGATTTTGGGAGCGAGGTTTGAAACCATATCTGCATAGGGAGATTTTTCATCGAAAGTTTCGGCATTTGTGACGAGATTTGCCCTGGCAAACTCGGTATCGAAGAAACCCGGCATTACGGAGTGGACACGTATATTGAAATCTGAAAGTTCATACCTTAGGGAATCTGTAATACCCTCTACCGCATATTTTGAGGCATTGTACATTGTTAGAAGAGGCAGACCGATCTTTCCAAGAAATGAACTGATATTTATTATCACACCCGATCTCTCTCTTCTCATCAGAGAGACGGCATATTTCGTAACTCTGAGAAGGCCGAAAACATTGACGTTGAACTGGTCTAACATCTGCTTTTCATCCAGATCCTCGACCGTGGATACCAAGCCGTATCCGGCATTGTTGACAAGAATATCCAGACGCTCTATGCCGTAAAAGGCCTCTTCAACGCTTTTTGGATCCGTTATATCCATGTAGACGGGAATCACATCGCCTTCAAAAATCCCTGAGAGTTTTTCAGGATTGCGGGTGGCGGCATATACTTTAAACCCCTTCTGCGCAAGAAGACGGACACTCTCTTTGCCCATTCCGCTTCCAGATCCCGTTACAAATACGACTCTTCTTCGTTTCATCAGAGATCCTCTCCTGCGCTTCCTCGTAAGCCGACCTGCCCTAATAGCGCGGTAAACAGGTCGCTTTACCTGCTCAGACTATTTTGACTCCTCTATCCACTCCAAGTCCTTTTTCAACTCCACGACTTTGCCTACAACTATGAGAGCCGGGGTCTGGATCTGTGCATCTTTCACTTTTGCATAGATATTCTCAAGCGTTCCTGTGACGCTTTTTTGGTCGGGAGTGGTCCCCTTGCTTATCACGGCGCATGGTGTATCTTTCGCTCGCCCAACCTTTATCAGATTTTCGGCAATGCTACGCAGATTGTGAAGACCCATCAGAAATATGATGGTCTCATCCGCTTTCATAGACTCCCAGTCTACCTGTGAATGCTCTTTGTTCGGTGTTTCATGCCCAGTTACAATCTTGAAAGAGACCGCCACTCCGCGATGTGTGACCGGTATACCTGCATAAGCGGGAACGGATATGGCCGATGTCACACCCGGGATAAATTCGAACTTCACCCCTCTTTCACGCAGATACTTCGCCTCTTCGCCTCCTCTGCCGAAAACCAGCGGGTCGCCCCCTTTGAGGCGCACCACATTCTCATTTTCCATAGCTTTTTTGTAGATGACTTCGTTTATCTGATCCTGCGGAAGTGTATGACGGCCATCCTGCTTTCCGACATAAACGAATTCACATCCGGGCTTCGCCTCTTTGAGAATATCCGGGTTTGCCAGACGGTCATATATTATGACATCCGCCTCCCTGACGACCCTAAGCGCTTTTACCGTCAAAAGATCGATATCTCCGGGGCCGGCTCCGGTAAGATAGACTTTGCCCATAATTTACAATCCTCTTCTTTCTTCTTCATTCAGGTAGCATGACGGGTCTTCCGCCCACAGGTCTCCGTGAATCGCATAGGCCCTGCTTCTCGATCCTCCGTTGCACACATCTATAACACCGCACTCTGCACAGATTCCACCCAGCTTCCTTGGATGCTCCCGCAGCCTTGTCAGCATCTCGCTTTTGCCGTCGCACCATATCTCGCTGAAAGGGCGCTCCGTCATATTGCCTATGACGAACGGAAAAAACGGATCAGGTTTGACTCGGCCCAGCCAGTCGATATTGCCTAGCTTCATACCTGCGCTGTTGCCTCCCCAGTTGACAAGACGTTTTGCCATCTCCTTCTTAAGCTCCGGATACTTTGCAGCGAACTTTTCCAGAAAAAGAATAGCATCCATCTCCATATTGCCTGTTACTATATCTATATCCCTGCCCTGATCTATATACTCGAACGCTTTGTCGATTATAAACTCCACATACTCACGGCGCTCCTCTTTGGAGATATCTATTTTCAGATTGTCCAGGCCGCGGCCGCTGTAGACGAGGTGAGATATATATATCTTGTCCACCCCTATATTTTCCGCCAGATCGAAGATGGGGTAGAAGCTCTCTTTCGTCTCATTGGTGATTGTAAAACGGATTCCGGCATTTCCGCCGTGCTTTTGAATAAGAGATATAGCGTCCAGACTCTTTCTGTACGCTCCCTTCATCCCTCTGAATTTGTCGTGCACCTCTTCGATCCCGTCGATGCTTATACCTATATAGTTGAAGGTTTCTATGATGCGGTCGACATTTTTTTCGCTTACATAGAGCCCGTTTGTGGAGAGATATGTCATTATTCCTTCACTGCGCATGGCATCGGCAATATCGAAAATATCTCTTCTTATCAGCGGCTCTCCACCTGAAAAGATAACAAATTTTATTCCCGCCTTCTTTAGCTCCGGAATTGCTCCTAGAATAAATTCGGTAGTCAAAAAGTCTTCCGAATTCGGATCTGCATAGCTGTAGCAGTGGTGGCATGCGAGGTTACATCGGTTTGTGAAGTTCCATATGATGATGCTCCCGTTCAATGAGCGCTCTTTTTTGCCTTCCGTAACCGATTTAATCAGGTTGGAGAGTCTAAACATCAGTGATTCTCTTTTTTCTCGAAGATAAAGATACCCGACGGTCTGGGTATCTGCCACTCGAGATTGAGCCACCACTTCTTCGGGTCCGGATTGTCAACCTTATATGCCTGAACCATATCTTTGTCGTTCACCGAAAAGTAGAGATACGGATGATTCGGTGACCACCGTAAGTGCAGTATCATTCCCGGAAACTTCAGCCTGCGCACAACTTTCAGTCTCTTTGCATCCACAATCTGCACAACAGGAAATTTCTTCCCGCTAAATGTTACGGCTAGCCACTTTTTGTCCGGGCTCAAAGCGGTAAAGACAGGATTTCCTTCCACTTCGATGGATTTTATAAGCTTGAAGTTATGGTCAAATACGAATACCTTCTTGTTTCCTACAGCAGGAATAAAGAAGTACTCCCCGCTTATACTCCAGAAACCGAAATGTGGAACTTTGAGTATTCTCTCTTTTTTGCCCATCTTCAAGGGAACTTTTTTGTATTTCATCGTATCAAGATCCAGAACTCCGACATTTTTCGAGTTAAAAAACCCTACAACATAGAGGTTTTTATCTATCATTGCATCGAAAGGAACCTTGCCGGCATTCTCTATCTTGTTGTAGAGCACAAACCATGGTTTTTTACTGTCGGCATGCTCATCCTGCAGAACCCATATCTCATCACTGTCCATACAGGCAAATATCAGAAAGTCTTTATACTCTTTTATACCGACATTCCGGCTGCCGGTTTTGATAGTTTGAATCGGATTGAGATCTCGATCGAGTATCTCGACGGTCTTGTTGTCATAGTTGGCGACTGCAACGTAATTGTCCCCTATTATGAACCCGATTGCGCTTTTACTGGTTTTATATTCTTTTATTTTCTTCTCTTTGATAGGGTCGAACTTTATGACGTAACCGTCTCTTGTAATGACATACCCGTCATTGTCTCTAAATTTGACAACAGCATGGTTAAAGTTGTGCATCCCTTTTATTTCGCCCTTAAAGAGGTTGTTTTCTATAACACCGAGTGCAGAGTTTTCACGCTCTACGACGAAAATTTTGTCTTTTGACCTCGGAACTATCTGCGAAGGATCTTTCACCTTTTCTGCCGCCGCAAGCGCAGACGTAAGAGCCAGTATAGAGAGTATAATTTTCAGCAGTTTCATTTGGCATCCTTGAATTTCATAATATAATCGGCAAGCGCTTCAAGCTCATCCGGCTTCAAATCGTTGAATGCCGGCATAGAGTTTCTTTTATATCCCAGCATCTTATATGTCCCTTTCGGATCGACTATCTGGGCAATTATTTCACCTTTGTTGCGCTTGGAAGCTATTGTTTTAAACGATGGTCCGAACGCTTCTGCCGTCTGGTGATGACACCCCCAGCAGTACGTTTTGAAAAGTTTCTGTGCATTCGCTGCCCATACACCGGAAGCGGCATAGACAAATAGAAGCATTATTGCAGCTTTTTTCACTACATCTTACCTTTTATCTGTTTTTTAGACGTACTATTTGGCACCCATAATAGTCAGATGATATTCTACCATCTGTATATCTATATACAACCTTTAAAAGCAACCGCTTTTATATGCAGAACGACTTTAACAGTAAATTTGCTTAGTGAGGAATGCACTATTCTTTTTATTTCTGCATATAAAAGCGGGATTGACTTGTTTTGTAATCGCTGTAATTCAGTGAAGGAACACCCCTCTCCCCAAAGGGAGAGAAGATAAACTCTGTTAAGCGCCGGGGATGTGCTGGCGGTGTTCTACAGAGTAAGTAAATGTTGGAGTGGTCAAGTTATAGATATACTTGATAAATTTACCGGTCTTGGCATCATAGATACCGATTCTTCCGGTAGTCCACTCAGAGATAAATGTCCATTTTCCATGGTTCGAAGGCTCTGCATGAAGCAGTCTCGGCTGAACCGGTTTTCTGACTTTGGCACCTTTTTTGGATGTATAGGTAACCAGTTTCTCTTTGGAAATTTTGGAGTTGATCTCTTTACCTTTTACCGTAGCATACTGCGTTGCATCCCAAGTCTGCAGAACTTTACCGGTATGGGCATCGATCAGCTTACCTTTTTTCTTGCCGACTTCGATGATTCTGTCGGTTTCAAGAGTCTCTTTGTTTATCAGATAGACTTTATTGTAGTTATCCGGCCCGCCAAGAACACAGTCAGCCCACAGGTAAGGGGTATCTTTGCTTGTACCGATAAAGAGTCCGCCTCCGGCAGTCGGTACATTAGCTACGACATCCCAGTTCATATCCCAAATGACAGCATTACCGACATTCATGCTAACAGTAGCGTTAAGCTGGCCATACTTATCATTGTACCAGGAGCTTCCCTGTCCGGGGTGCGGCTTAGAGCCAGGTCCTGTATAGACTTTTGCTGCAAGTCTCTTAGTTTTGAAGTCAACGATACCCATAACATCACTTCCCTGTGAAGCGATCATGTAGTAACGTCCAATCTCTTTACCTTCATTCAAGAATGCATCATGGAGGATTTTACCGATATTCGGAATATCACCGACAATCGGGAAATCCGGCTTGCTGTAATCGACGATATAGACATGTCCACCGTCTTTGAGCGCGAATGCGAAGTAAGGACCATACGGAGTATCGGCAATTGATGCTACACGGCTGGGTCCAATATTTCCGTCAGGATCGATGACGCCTGCAGTCTGATAGACTTTGAGAGGCTCGAGTGTCAGCGCGTCGCATAGTACGGCACCGCCCGGGTTGTAGTTACCGGCCATAACATATTTTCCATCCGGAGAAACTGCAAGACCGCGAGACTCCTGACCCACCTGAACACTTGCAAGAGCAGGCTGCCCCGGAGCCGCGAGGTCAAACATAGTAAGTCGGCCCGATCGGCTGATGGAGTATGCATATCGCGGCATACGCTTGTTGGTAACTGTTACGTGTACCGCAAATCCGGCTTTATGGCGAGAAAGCACTTTACCGTTTGTACCGTCAATGAAGTCGACAAGAGATGCGTCGCGCTCTGTTGCAAATACGATATCCATAACGCTTTTGACATCCGTTGCATGCGGATACTTTTTCGCCAGAGCTTTTCTGTCGGCAAGCTTCTTCCATGTCTTTTTGACTTCATCCAGATCGAGGCGAAGCTCAACAGTATTTTTCCAGTGCATAAGCCAATCGACCATACCTGCGGCATCGTCTCTGCTGAACATATGTTTCCACTCCGGCATCGCCGTTCCCGGCTTACCGTTAAGAATTACGTCAGCCAGCATCTGGGCATTCTTCTTTTTAAGAGCCTTGGGTCGAAGGTCAGAACCGACGCCACCCTGGTGGATAGGGCCGTGACACCCCTGACACTCTTTTTCATAGACCTTGGCAAAGTCCATCTTAGATGTACCGGCATAAAGCGACCCGGCAACCATAGAAACACATGCAGCCATGCTAAGCAGTTTTCCAAGCTTCATTACTTCTCCTTTTTTTTGAGGTTTCCTCCCCTCATAAAGAACAGCCCGAAAGCCGTTCTCACCACTCTCCCTGACGCTCCTCCTTACCTTCTTGCAATCTCTTCTTCTCCTGAAAGTAGATGAAGAACATAGGCAATATAATTACCGTATGCAAGAAGATAGTCAGGGTTAAAGGTCCCTGGTTCAGCAGTGCGAAAAGGTTGTCGCATGCTAAATCCGTACAAGCATCAAACATATTTAACTCCTTTTTTTCTCTTTAAATACCTACGGAACTATTGTACCGTAAGTATTTTTAAAGACTCAAGCTGAAGCGGCCTGAACCGTTTCGCCCTCTTCAGCAGCCTCTGATCTGCCGATAGTAAGCAGATCAGCTACAAGGAAGAGGAAGCCTACAAATGTGACAAGCCCCATAGTAAGACGCCATCCTTGTGCCTGAAGGTACCATGGAAGGTTCTGCGCTATAAAGTACGCATCCCATCCGCCGCCAAGGTCGGCACGCTCAACAAGCACCTGCTCATATCCTGCAACCGTAAGTGAAACAGTCATACCCAGTACTCCGAATACGACAAGCACCATAGCCATTTTACTCTTGAATGTCATAGTCATCTTCTTAACGCCGTATGCACCCTGAACACCGAGGTACATCATACCGATCAAGATCGTTGCATAGGCACCGAAGAATGCAAGGTGTCCGTGCGCGGCTGTAAACTGCGTACCGTGTGTATAGATGTTTACCTGCGGCAGTGTATGGAAGAATCCCCATATACCTGCCCCCAGGAAGTTTCCGAATGCGTTGATCGCAATCCATGCCATAGCGGGCGTATTGTTTACCGCATGGCCTGTCTGTCCGGCTTCGGCATGACCCTGCTCTTTACCCCAGTCATAAAGGACGTGAACAAACATCGCTACCAGCGGAACAGGCTCAAGGGCACTGAAGAGCGCTCCGATCTCCCACCAGTATTCCGGTGTTCCGATCCAGAAGTAGTGGTGTCCCAGACCGAGAATACCGGAACCGAACAGCATAAGGACTTCGATCCAGAGCCACATTTCCACTATTTCACGTTTTGCACCCAGAATTTTGATAAGTCCGTAAGCAGCGAGTGAGCCGACGAATACTTCCCATGTCGCTTCAACCCAAAGGTGGATTACCCACCACCACCAGTATTGATCCATGGAGATATTGTCAGTAAAGAACATACCGCACAGATACAGACCTGCAAGAGCGAAAAGGTCTGCAACAAGAACAGTCATTATTCCGGTTTTGTTACCCTTCATATAGGTAGCAAAAACATTGTAATAGAAGATCAAAACAACGACAACGATACCGATATCCGCCCAGCGCGGTGCTTCGATATACTCACGTCCCTCATTGATCAGCCAGATTGTAGATTCACTTCCCGGTCCTACCTGAATAAATATGTAGACCAGTACAACAACCGTTACGGCAGCTGTAAGAACCCAAAAAGCTAGCTTGCCAAGTTTTATACCTACTGCTTCTATTCCCGTTTCATCAGGAAGCAAAAGATAAACAGATCCTATCATCGCATAAAGCATCCAGACTACGAGCGCATTGATGTGAACCATACGTGCGACGTTGAAGTCGAACACTTCAAAAAGGAAACTGGGGTAGAGAAACTGGATTGCCGCAATCAGTCCCATAAGAAGCTGAGCACCGAAAAGTATGATCGCAACGCGGAAATAGTTCATTCCCAGCTTTTGTGATTCATACTGAAACCGGTTTGACTTTATACTAGCGAGCATGTGTACCTCCTTCTAGACGTTTCGCAGACTGTGAAAAGTTGCGAGGAAAGCCGTTTGTATCGATTGCACTCATATGCTTCAAGAGTGCAACAAGTGCAACTGCTTCATCTTTCGTAATTCCAAGATCAGGCATCATGCGCGCATGTGTCGGGTATTGAGACGGATGCATCAAAAATTCAGCCATCGCCTCTTCTACTGTATCCTTGCCGGTAATTCCGGTCATTGTACCGTCATTCCATTTCGGATCAAGCCACGCTTTGGTAAGATCAGGCGCATAGTAGGCACCGTTACCAAGGAGTGTGTGGCAGTTCATGCAGTTTTTTGCCTGCTGTGTAAGCTTTCCGTGGCGCAACAGTGCTGCCGCCTCTTCCGCACTCCACTCTTTTCCGAAGAAAGGTTGTTTCTCACCGATAACCGGCACCTCATGTCCCCTTTTATCATCCATTTTGTAATCTATCTGATAGTTGATTACAGTTGCTGCAGGGATACGCTTTGTAACTCCATTTTGCAGATCTGCATCGGAACCCATGGCAATCTGACCCATCGTATTGAACGTGAGCCACATAAGCAATACAGTAGCCGTTCCGGTTACCCATGCCGCCGAGCGTCGCCAAAAGGGAATACTCGTCCAGACCGAGACTTTCTTTCCGCTCATATCTCCTCCTTTTTTTGCTGATAGTTACGCATCGTACGCATCTTGACGTATACGATGCGTAACATCAGATATTACTCTTTCGACTCTCCGTAGCGCTTCTCCGACTGCTCTATAAGGTAGAAGTAGAGATGCGGAGCAAAAAGGTATGCAAACATCGCTACCGCGAGTACCTTGGCAGTAAACGGACTGCTATGGATAAGCACAGAAAGGTCGTACAAACAGTACACCTGCAATATCCAGAATATATAACCCAAAGGAGCCAATTTCCTGGATACCAGTCCCATCTTCGAGAGTGTTATCAAAGCAGCATATCCGACACCGAAAACAAGTACCAGAGTCGCTACAATGAAGATTCCCAAAAATTCATCCGGTGCAATCTGCGGCATCATGATGACAGGTTCCATTTCGCCTCCTTTTTTAATATCCTGAATAAGGCATGGAGTAATTATGACAATTTTTATCGGAGATATGGTTGACATACATCAAGAATTTAGCTTTTTTTTGTAGTTTTAAAAATGGAGTTTTAAATTTATTTTTTTTTAATAAATAGGTGTGAAATAACGGTATTTGCGGTTTCTTTAGCACTACTTTTCATAAACCAGACAGCGCGCTGTAAAAAATGGTCGGCTGTATGCGTCTGAAACAAAATAATCTCCATCTAATTTCCAACCCAATTTTTTACTAAGGATTATCGATTGTGCACCCTGGCGTATCATTCTGCTTTCACATATTATTTTCTCACCTTTTTCGAAGGCTTCTCTTACTTCACTCATTCTATCCGTCGTAACCCAATAGTGCCCTCCTATAAGCAGAGCAAGTACCGCACCGACTGAACTCATACCTTTTTTTAGAGCACCTTTTCCCATGAAAGGACGCGTAGTTACAAAAAGAGTAACAAGTAAAATTACAAATGCCAGTATAAGATAGCCGCCTTCAAGATAAAAGAAATTTCGCATAGCCCATTCCTGAAAATTTAATATTAATATGGTAACATGCAATCTATCAAAATAGACTTGATGATTATCAAGAGCCGAAGAGAGATTCAGGTTTTAGGGAGAGGAAGGATAATTTAATATGATAGACGTGATACTTACACTGGTTTTTAGTATCGTGATGCTCTTCTTTATGATCTTTCCCGCAATGAAAATAGTTGAATGGATCGATTCCCGTTATCCGATACCGGAAAAATTTTATACCCCTTTAACAATATTTATAGTAGTTTTACTATCATTATTTATAGGGATTTTTTTAAAATTTGCCTAAAAGACGAAAAAATCCAACATTGGAAGCAGTATGGTTAGTTTGAGAAATTTTTATCTTTTTAAGCATCTGAGCGATGAAAAGTTTGCAAGACTGGAAGATATTTCCAAGATCGTCGATTACAAAAAGGGAGCTATTCTCTTTTTTGAAGGGGACGAGGCAAAATCTCTGATTGTACTGATAGATGGGGTTTTGCAGGTTTATAAAACAGACCAAAAGGGGAACAAGGTCATCCTTCATCACTTTTTCCCCATGGATGTAATAGCTGAAATTGTTAATCTCGAACATATGCGCTATCCGGCTTCGGCAGAATTTGAAAGCGACGGAAAAGCTTTGGTAATCGACTACGAAGCTTTTGAAAAGGAGTTTCTCAAAGATCCCGAAGTATCGTTTGCCTTCATCAAGTCTCTTTCGAAAAAGATCAAATATCTGGAAAATGTAATTGCGACCAACCTGATGATGAACTCTACAGCCAGGGTGGCAAAATTCATATGTGAACACGAACACGAGATGGGAAGACTGAAAAAAAGTCATATTGCCGCCGATCTGAATATGACACCGGAAACTCTTTCCAGAATATTGAAAAAACTCGCTACTTTGGGACTAATAGAAAAGAAAAAAGATGAAATTGTCGTTCTAGACAAAGAGGGACTGGAGACTTTCTACCTTTAAATCTCCTCTCTTTCACTCTTTTAACCACTTCTTTCAATATCCGCTTTTCCGGTTATATCCTGCTCTTTATCCTTATAATTTTATAAAATATTGCTTGTATCACAATTTTTTCTTATCCTAATAATAAATATTGACCTATATCAACTACATTTTATCTTGTTTCCTATAAAATATCTTTGCATTGGAATCATAGTACCTAGATTCAAGAAAATTTAATTTTTTTGAATCTGGGTGCTAGTGCGATTCCAGAAAGTAGCTAATCTTACAGGAGGTAAAGTATGTCATCTATGTCAAGACGCGACTTCCTCAAGAGTGCTGCTGCCGCTACGGCAGCAAGCGCTGTTGGGATGTCGGTTCCTACCGAAGTGGAGGCCAAAGCGAGCAGTGCCGAGGCCGGATGGCGATGGGATAAAGCGGTCTGCCGCTTCTGCGGTACCGGTTGCGGTATCATGGTCGCGACAAAAGAGGGGAAAATCGTTGCGGTCAAGGGAGACCCGGCTGCACCGGTAAACAGGGGGCTAAACTGTATCAAGGGATACTTCAACGCTAAAATTATGTACGGTGCAGACCGCCTTACTACTCCCCTGCTGCGAATGGACGATAAGGGAAATTTCGCAAAACACGGGAAATTCCGTCCGGTCAGCTGGAAACGCGCATTCGATGAAATGGAAAAATATATCCGAAAGGCGCTCAAAGAGGGTGGACCTGAAGCTGTTGCAGTATTTGGATCGGGACAGTATACAATCCAGGAAGGCTATGCGGCTGCAAAAATGATGAAAGCGGGATTCCGCTCAAATGCAATCGACCCGAATGCACGCCACTGTATGGCTTCTGCGGTTGTCGGTTTCTTCCAGACTTTCGGTATTGATGAGCCGTCAGGCTGCTACGACGATATCGAAATCACAGACACAATCGTCACATGGGGTGCGAACATGGCGGAGATGCACCCGATTCTCTGGGCGCGCGTAACGGACAGAAAACTCTCCGATCCGGATCGTGTCAAAGTAGTCAATATTTCGACATACCGCCACAGATGTTCCGACCTTGCGGATATGGAGATCATTTTCCGACCCAATACAGATCTGGCACTATGGAATTATCTCGCACACGAAATCGTATACAACCACCCGGAAGTAATCGATTGGGATTTCGTCAAGAAGCATACGATTTTCGCAACAGGCTTCGTAGAAACAGGTTACGGTATGAGAATGCCGGATGAAGCGAAAAAACTCGGATACTCAGACAAAGAGCTCGAAACCATTCGTAAAGAGAAGAGCAAAGTAGTTTCCGAAAGAGAAGCTCCGGGACTGGCACCATTGGGCTACAAAGCCGGCGACGTTATGCAAATGAAACACAGAGGACACGCTCTCGGACACTGGGAGATCAGCTTCGAAGAGTTCAAAAAGGGTCTCGAGCCTTATACACTTGATTATGTCGCAAGCGTTGCAAAAGGCGATCCGGATGAAAGCATAGAGAGCTTCAAGAAGAAACTGGAGACTCTGCGTGATCTCTATATAGACAAGAGCCGCAAAATGGTAAGCTTCTGGACAATGGGTATGAACCAGCACACAAGAGGAAGCTGGGTCAACGAGCAGTCCTATATGGTTCACTTCCTTCTCGGCAAGCAGGCAAAACCAGGAATGGGAGCCTTCTCTTTGACCGGTCAGCCATCAGCCTGCGGTACTGCACGCGAAGTAGGAACCTTTACACACCGTCTGCCTGCAGATATGCTTGTCAAAATTCCCAAGCACAGAAAGATTGCAGAAAAGATCTGGAAGCTGCCTGAAGGTACAATCAACCCGGTAGGTTATCAGCACATCATGAATATCCACCGACAGATCGAGAGCGGAAAGATCAAATTCGCATGGGTCAACGTATGTAACGCATTCCATGACTCCGCAAACGCGAATCACTGGATCAAAGCTGCGAGAAAGATGGACTGTTTCATCGTTACATCCGACGGATACCCCGGTATCTCCGCAAAAGTTTCAGACCTTGTTCTTCCTTCTGCGATGATCTACGAGAAGTGGGGAGCCTACGGAAACGCGGAGCGACGTACACAGCACTGGAGACAGCAGGTTGTTCCTGTCGGTGAAGCGATGAGCGACACATGGCAGTGGGTAGAGCTCTCCAAGCGCTTTACAGTCAAAGACCTGTGGGGCGAAGCGACGGTAAAAGGTGGTAAAAAGCTTCCCAACGTCATTGATAAAGCAAAAGCGATGGGTTATGACGAAGATACTACAATGTTCGAAATTCTCTTCGCAAACGACTGGTACAGAAGCTTCAGTGCCGACGATCCGATCAGCATCGGTTTTGACAACACAGATGTCGTAGGTGACCGTCGTAACGTAATTGGTGCAGACGGAAAACCTTGGAAGGGCTACGGTTTCTTCATACAAAAAGCTCTCTGGGAAGAGTACAGAATGTTCGGTGCGGGACATGGACATGACCTTGCAGACTTCGATACATATCACAGAGTACGCGGTCTTCGCTGGCCTGTTGTCGACGGAAAAGATACCCCATGGCGATTTAACGTCAAGTACGATCCGTATGCTCGTAAACATGCAAAGCCCGGTGAAGAGTTTGCATTCTACGGCCCTGCACTCAAGAAGATCAAGCGCGGTAATCTCAAAAAGATCGATCCGAGCTTAGGAAAGATAGCTCTGCCGAA
>CAYZMY010000005.1:0-29021 GCA_964479605.1 uncultured Campylobacterales bacterium
GCCCGGAATTTGCGTAACATCGGTGAGTAAGCAGTTTCAAAGTAGTGATTAAGTAAAATATAAGAAATTTTTTACAGGTTAAAAAACTATGAATATCCCCATCTCTTTACCGCAACCGGCTGACAGAGAATATACTATTACCATAGATGATATGCCGTATATAAAGATAGATGCGAAAGCGGCAATCGTCACAAATCCGAAGATTGCCGGCCTGCATCTAAAAAGGCTTCTTGAGAGGATCGATGCGAAAGAGCTCTATATTGTTGTTGTGCCTGACGGCGAGGAGTACAAGACAATGCAAAGCATAGAATTTGTTCTCGAGAGGCTCTTTGACCACCGACTCGACAGAAAGTCTGTTCTTATCGCTTTCGGCGGAGGTGTCATAGGCGATATGACCGGGTTTGCCGCAAGCATATTTCAGCGCGGGATCGACTTTATACAGATACCTACGACTCTCCTGTCGCAGGTGGATGCAAGTGTCGGAGGAAAGACAGGTATAAATAACCGTTTCGGAAAAAATCTCGTGGGTGCATTTCATCAGCCCAAAGCGGTCTATATAGATACATACTGGCTTGAAACTCTTCCAAAAAGGGAGTTCGCCGCCGGTGTGGCCGAGATAATCAAGATGGCGGTTATGTTTGACAGAGATTTTTTCCAATGGCTTGAAAAGCACGATCTTAATGATCGAACCGATCTGATGGAAGCGATCAGAAGATCGGTTGAACTGAAGGCGAAAGTGGTGATAGAAGATGAAAAAGAGAAGGGTGTACGCGCCGTTTTGAACTACGGCCACACTTTCGCCCATGTTATAGAGAACTTCAGCGGTTACGGAACACTACTGCACGGAGAGGCCGTCTCGATCGGTATGGTGATGGCGAATGAGCTGGCAATATCATCGGGCATCTTCAGCGCGGAAGAGGCGAAGCGTGTCAAAGAGCTTCTGAAGCGCTACGGACTTCCCGTAGATTACCCTGTAGAGTCTGCCGAACGCTTTTATGAACACTTCTTCCTGGATAAGAAGAGCCATAATAACACCATCACTTTCATCGTACCGGAAGAGATAGGACACTACAGGATGCTGGAAAACCCCGACAGAAAGCTTGTACTTTCAGTTCTTGAAAAGTTTGAGAGAGGTAAAGAAGATTGAAAGCCAAAGCTCTACTCTTTTTTCTTGCAGCTTTTATAACATTTTCGTTTGCGGAGGGTGAAACAAATATCTCGGCTACAACGGCGGAAGAGAACTCGAGTGTTATTCAAAAAGATATAGAGATTCAGAAACTCAAGGAGTCGCTAAAGCAGATCGATCAGAAGCTCGAGCAGGAGAGTGTATGGCAGAAGGTGTATGCCAACCATCTTGCCTACATTGACATGGAAGATAAGATAAAAAAGATCGAGCGACAGATCAAAGCTTACAAGCGCAAAGGTCCGTCACGTTACCGTACAGCCATACGTGATCTTGAGGCGCAGAAGCTTAAGCTGCGTGAGCAACTGGACCTGCTGAAGGATTACCGTTCAAACCCGTTCAAGACGCTGATTCACCCCAAAGAGGTCAAGGAGGTGCCGTCGGTTACAAATCCTGTGGCAATCATAAGTGCATTCTCGTTCCTGAAGCAGCTTGACGAACAGCAGAGCAGGTTCGAATATGAGATCGGGTCTTTGAAAAACTTTATAGATTTGCTGAACAGCAAGGTGATGCTGCTCAAAGATATTCTTGAGCTTGACCCCAAGGATAACGAGGCCGCACTGGAGCTGAACCGTGCTATGAAAGAGGTAGATGAAGCGGAAGATGCGCTCACTCTGCACCAGACTGCTCTCATAGTTTACAAAAAGAAGGTGGACGAGATAAGGCTCCGTCTGACAGAGCAGATTAAACAGCAGGCTAAAAAAGCCGGTACTATCGGTGCGGCGGTGCTGATAATACTTCTTTTCGTACTTCTTTTCAAGTGGCTTGTCAAACGTACCATTACCGATAATGAACGCTTCTATATGGCGAATAAAATCATCAACTTCACTTTCTTTTTCCTGGTTATAGTTATACTGCTTTTTGCTTATATAGAGAACGTTTCATATCTTGTAACTGTACTGGGTTTCGCTTCTGCCGGTATTGCGATCGCCATGAAAGACTGGTTTATGAGTATGCTTGGCTGGCTTGTCATAGTGCTCGGCGGTTCCATACATGTCGGCGACAGAATACGTGTAGACAAAGACGGAAAGATGTATGTCGGAGATGTATTGGATATTTCACTTCTTCGCATAACTATGCTCGAAGATATAACTCTAACTACATACAAACACAACCGTCGTGCAGGGCGGATCATCTTTATACCGAACAACTATATTTTTACCGATATGATTGCCAACTATACACATGCCACGCTCAAGACCGTGTGGGACGGAATAGATTTTACAATCACTTTCAACTCGAACCATAAGAAGGCTCAGCATATAGCGAGGGAGACAGCAAAAAAATATGCCAAAGGATATACGGATATTACCCGCAAACAGCTCAACAAGCTCAGATCCAAATACAGTCTTAAAAATACAAATGTCGAACCCAGGGTATACTCGTTTATAGAGGAGAACGGTATACGAATCAGTATATGGTATATGACAAACGCATATGCTACACTGACACTGAGAAGTACGATTTCGGCCGATATACTGGATCAGATCAAAGAGGAGGCAGATATAGTTATTGCCTATCCGTCACAGCATCTCTATCTTGACCGTGCCAAAAGAAAACCGACCCTTCCAGATCTTACGGAGAGTACGATTTCAGTATGAAAAAGGTCTTTTTTAAAACATTCGGATGCAGAACGAACCAGTTCGATACACAGGTGATGATATCCAGGCTCGGCAGTTACAAACTGGCACAGAACGAGGAGGAGGCCGATGTGATAGTGGTTAACTCCTGTACCGTAACAAACGGTGCCGACAGCGGTGTCAGAGGCTACATAAACCAGGCAAGACGCATCAATGAGAAGGCGAGAGTCATTCTTACTGGGTGCGGAGCGCACACAAAGGGTGAATCTCTCTTTGAGAACGGCAAAGTAGACGGTGTTTTCGGCCACAGCGAAAAAGAGAAGATAAGCCGTTTTATCGAATCTGATGAGCGCTTTTACGAGATAGGTGATCTGGAGCATATAGACAGTACGGTTGTAGAGCAGTTTGTGGGTAAGTCACGAGCATTCATCAAGATACAGGAGGGGTGCGACTTTCGGTGCAGCTACTGTATCATTCCATATGTTCGCGGGAATGCCAGGAGTCTCGATGAAGAGCTGATTTTGGAGCAGATAAAGCGCCTGGCGGCCAACGGGTTCGGTGAGTTCATTCTAACCGGTACGAATGTAGGCAGTTACGGAGCGGACAGAGGCGGTAGCCTGGCAAAGCTTCTCAAACGAATGAGCCGTATACGCGGTGTCAGACGTATCAGGATAGGTTCGCTGGAGCCGATACAGATAACACCGGAGTTCAAGGAACTGCTGGACGAGCCGTGGATGGCGAAGCATCTGCATATCGCGCTTCAGCACACTTCAGGGCGGATGCTGGAGCTGATGAACCGAAGAAACAGTTTCGGCAGCGACCTGGAGCTTTTCGAAGAGATTGCCGCGCGAGGATATGCACTTGGAACCGATTTTATTGTGGGCCATCCCGGTGAGGGTGAGGCCGAGTGGAAAGAGGCGATAGAGAGGGTGGAACTTCTTCCGCTTACACATATCCATGCCTTTACCTACTCGAGGCGGGACGGAACTCCGAGCAGCACGATGAAGCCTGTAGTGGCCGGAAACATTGCAAAAGCCAGACACAAAGAGCTCACTTCGATCGTAAAGGCCAAAAACTTCTTGTTCAGAAGCTCATTGAAAGCCTCTTTGGAAGTTCTTGCGGAGAGTGAAAAAGATGGCCGATATATCGGACTCGACCAGTTTTTCAATAGAATAGAGATAGAGTGCGATCGGGATATACGAGGAGAGTGGATTATGCTGGATGATTTCAAGGCGGAAGAGGGGGGCAACCGTGGAAGTCTCTAAAAAAAACAGATATATAATAGCTGTATCGGCACTGCTTGTAGCGCTTCTTTTAATATTTGCATTTTTAAGAGACAGGTCCCACCTGATAGATGCCCGGACTGCACAAAATCTGATAGATAACTCTCTTGTCGAAGATGCAAAAATAGAGGGTGCCTATCTCTATTTCAAGAGTGGCCGTGAATACTACAAAGTTCCCAAAGATGCTATAGACCTAAAAGAGCTCTACAGTACCACGGCGGTAGCGGTGAAAGAGCCTAACCCCTATATGGCAGATCTGATTACTGCCGGGTTTCTTGCCCTTCTGGTTTTCTACATTCTCAGGTGGGCCAGAAAGAACCGGGAACTCAAAGAGCAGCAGCTCAGCGAGCAGATACAGTTTGCCAATGAACTTCAAAGACCGAGTGATATAAAACCTATAGCATCGAACATAACCTTCAAAGATGTTGCCGGTATAAATGATGTAAAAGAGGAGCTTGAAGAGGTCATCGACTTTCTCAGGCATCCGGGCAAGTATCTCAACTTCGGTATCCGTATGCCTAGAGGCGTACTTCTGGTGGGTCCGCCGGGAGTCGGAAAGACGCTTATAGCAAAAGCGGTTGCCGGTGAAGCTGGTGTCCCGTTTTTCTATCAAAGCGGAGCATCGTTCGTTCAGATATATGTCGGTATGGGGGCCAAACGGGTAAGAGAGCTTTTCAAACGGGCAAAAGCGGCCGCACCGGCGATAGTCTTCATAGACGAGATAGATGCCGTTGGAAAGGCACGCGGCGGAATGCGTAACGACGAGCGTGAAGCTACACTGAACCAGCTTTTGACGGAGATGGACGGTTTCGAAGACAGCAGCGGGGTAATAGTGATAGCCGCCACAAACAAGATAGAGATGCTTGATGATGCACTTTTGAGGCCGGGTCGGTTCGACAGGCGCGTATATGTCTCTTTGCCTAATAAAGAGGAGCGCAAATCGATACTAAAAATATATCTGGCCAACAAACCGTACCATCTGGATCTTGACGAGATTGCGCAGATGACTGTAGGGTTCAGCGGCGCGGCACTCTCTTCATTGGTTAATGAAGCCGCTATTTACGCTCTGAAAACCGGAAAGAAGATTATAGAGACCGAAGATTTTCTGGCTGTAAAAGATAAAGTTCTTCTTGGAAAACGAAAAATCCTGACCTACTCCGAAGAGGAGAAGAGAATTCAGTCGGCATACCAGGCTGCAAAGGCTGTTACAGCATATTGGCTGGATGTAGATTTCGATAAAATCGGCCTTTTGAGTGATCATTTCCAGACGTCGGAAAAAGAGATAGTTTCAAAGACCGATATGATGAACAGAATAAAGGTATATCTCGCCGGAGATACGATGATGCATCTGCATTTCAACGAGCACTATACAAATGCGGCCAACGATCTGAAAGAGGCCAGGCTCATAGCCCGCGATATGGTTGAGCACTACGGAATGGCGGAGAGATTCTCTGCAGCAGCGACGGAAGAGGAGAAGATACTGGCGGAGGCAAAGTCGGATGTGGAGAGTTTCGTTGCCAGAGCGGAGGAGGGCATAATGCGCCTTGCAGATGAGATTATTAGACGCGAAATAGTTTCCAGGGAGGATGTAAAAGAGCTCCTGCATGAGATATTTTAGCGGTTTCAGCCTAAGTGGTGAAAAGGGACTTTTTGACGAGATAGTCGGTCCTTATGAAAAGAATCCTTATGTTGTTGCAGGGTTCAGCTACGGAGCTATAAAGGCTCTTGAATATGCATACAGCTGCAGGGAGCGTGTAGAGAGGCTTGTTCTGCTCTCTCCAGCCTATTTTATGGGCAGGCCGAAAGTGTTTGTAAAGACACAGAGACTGTATTTCAAAAAAGATCCGTCAGCATACCTTGACAAATTTCTGGAAAATGCTGCATATCCGGCTGACAAAAATCTGTTGCTGCCCTTTGTGACCGCCGGAACTTCGCAGGAGCTTGAAGAGCTTCTGACATATCCGTGGCCGGCTGAAAAGATGCAGGAGATTGCCGCAAGAGGCACCGTAATAGAGACATATCTCGGTGCAAGAGACAAAATAGTAGATGCAAAAGAGGCGCACTCGTTTTTCAAAAATTTAGGTGATAGCTATCTTTTCAAACAGTATGGACATATATTGAGAGAAGGAGAGAAGAGTGGATAAAATAAGAGTAGGAGTGGTAACGGCAAGCGACAGGGCAAGTGCGGGCATATACGAAGATATATCCGGTGTCGCTATAATGGATACACTGAAAGAGTACCTTTTGAACGAGCTGGAGTTCCTCTACCGCTGCATTCCGGATGAACAGTCTCAGATCGAGGCGGCACTCAAGGATCTCTCAAATGAGGGGTGTGATCTAATAGTTACTACCGGGGGAACCGGGCCTGCACCCCGAGATGTTACACCTGAGGCTACCGAGGCTGTATGCGAGAAGATGCTGCCGGGATTCGGAGAGCTGATGAGGCAGGTGAGCCTGAAATATGTTCCTACCGCTATTTTGAGCAGGCAGACAGCCGGTGTCTGCGGCAGAAGTCTCATTATCAACCTTCCCGGCAAGCCAAAATCAATAAGGGAGTGTCTGGATGCTGTTTTTCCGGCGGTACCTTACTGTATAGATCTGATAGGCGGGCGCTATATGGCGGCGAATGAAGAGGTAATAAAAGTTTTCAGGCCCAAATCTAAATAATGGGCACCTCTAAGAACCCTGTACGGATCTCAGAGGACTTTGGAAGCATGATATTTTCTTTGGTTTCGGCGCAGGCCTGGCTGTAGCTAAGTCAAGACGAAAACGGAGTAAAGATCGTGCTTCAAAAGCCCTCCCGCAGGGCGCCATAGAGAAAGCCATCCTCGGCGTTGCCGCTTTTTGACTTGGCTAAGGCCAGGCCTGCAAAGCGTCTCCTTGATGCTGACTTTCTCTATGGCGCTGAGACCGCACAGGGTTTTTAGAGGTGCCCTAATTTTATGAAAGGAATGATTCGCCAAAAAGGGGTTACACCTCTGTCGGATCATCGATATGGCAAAAAAGAAGAAGAAACTTATAAAATACAATCAGACAGTCCGAAAGATATTCGGAGGGGAGGGTTTTGACGAGGGAATAGAGCGTGTCCCTCTTGACAATCTGATAGAGATGGCCATGATTCTCTCTCTGAAAGAGCAGCATCTGAGCAAAGCCGATCTGGTGCGTGCGTTCAGACGTTTGTGGTCGTCGGGGGATGCGGCGGACAGAGCTCTTATCACAGAATATCTAAAATCTCTCGATACCACTTTCGGTCCGCAAAAGAGTGTCCCTAATTCAGAAGTCAGAGAGCGAAAAATAGACGAGATACTGGCTCAAATCGAGCACACACCGGCCGAGGCTGTGGCTATTAGAGAACAGTTCGGTGAGTCAAGGCTGAAAAAAATTACGCCCCAGCGGATTGCGAGGGTGCTTGCAAAGCTAAGGAGCGAGCAAAAACGAAGCAGGCTGGAAGAGGCTTGTGACGGTGTATTCGACGAAGAGGGACGGTTTCGATTTTTCCACTCTTTCGAATTTTCAATAGATGGTGAGAGTTTTCACAAGATTCTCGAACTGGAGTGTCCACCGTTTGATGATAGTGAAATAGTACAACTGCAGGAGAGTTTGCTTGTCTCAAAACTAAATGAGTGCAAGGCGGAAGCTGTCACTAAAAAAAAGAGACAGATAGAGGAATTTTTGGATATAGCCGGCCGGCCGAACAGATATCTTACAAGAGATCAGATCATAAAGGCTGTAAAACGGATTCCGGAGAGTTGTGATTTCCTTTCGATCCCGATTCCTGAGAACTTTTTGGAAGATATACTGCTTGAGAACTTCGAAATTTCACATCTGGAGTTTACCGGCGGCAGTATCAGGCTTTTTCGCATGCAGACGAAGGTACTGTTCGGCAATGAGAAATGGAAAGTCGATTATCGCCTTATGCTGGAGGTTGAAAAAAAGTGGCTCTACCAGAGACTCTGGGCGTCTGAACCTCTGGCTATCGATGAAGATTTTGAAATTCGACGTACGGAGGCGGAAGCCCAGTTCGATGCTGAACTCTCCGCTTTGAAAGATGCCCTGCTAAACGAGGCGGACGGACTGGATATGGAGCCGTTGCAGGTTGAGTTGATAATCGCCGAGGCCGTTATTGGTGTAATTGAGCAAAATGGAGTTTTGGAGGTTCCCTACAAGACACTCAAAAATATAAACAGGCACTTTGCACGCAAAATCGAAGGTCTCAAACTCAAAAAGCAGAGAGAGGAGCTGCTTGCCAGAACGATAAGAGATTTCAAGAATCTATTTCCGCTTGCCAGAGAGATGGATAGAAAACTCATTTTCCATGTCGGTCCGACAAACAGCGGAAAAACCTACAGCGCCATGAAGATGCTCAAAGATTCCGATACCGGATACTACCTGGCGCCGCTTCGTCTGCTTGCTCTCGAGGGTTATGAAACTCTTTTGAAATGGGGCCTGCAGGCCTCCTTGGTAACGGGTGAGGAGCAGCTTATAGATGAAGAGGCTGCCCATGTCAGCTCGACGATCGAGATGGCAAACTTTCAAATCGAAGTCGATGTCTGCGTCATAGACGAGGTACAGATGATAGACGATCCGGACAGAGGATGGGCATGGGCAAATGCCATAATAGGCATACCCGCAAGTACCGTTGTAATGACCGGAAGTGAAGACGCTCTCGAAGCGGTAAAAGAGCTTGCAGAGTGGTTGGATGAAGAGCTTGAGATAGTACGTTTCGAGAGAAAGGCGCCGCTTATACTCAACCACCATCCGACATCTTTGAAAAAGCTGGAACATGCCACCGCCATTGTCGCATTTTCAAGAAGAGATGTTCTTGCCCTCAAAGAGCAGCTTAGCGACCGGTACGATGTCTCTGTAGTATACGGAAATCTGAGCCCCGAGGTGCGCCGTGAAGAGGCGAGAAGATTCAGGGAAGGCGAATCGCAGATTCTTGTAGCCACGGATGCCATAGCGATGGGCCTGAACCTCCCTATAAAGACAATACTTTTTGCCAGAGACTCCAAGTTCGACGGGCAGAGCCGCCGCCTGCTGACACCTTCTGAGATACGCCAGATAGCGGGCAGGGCTGGACGCTTCGGGCTTCATGAAGAGGGGTATGTCGGGGCACTCAGTGGACCTGTTTTGAATACGGTAACGGAGCTCATAGATGAAGAGTCCGCATCCATACACGGCCCCTACCGCGTAATGGCCAACTTCGAACATATAGAGCTGGTAGCCAAAATTATAGAGACGCAGAGCCTCTCCGAGATTCTGGGCTTTTTTGTCAAACATATGCAGTTTGACGGTCCGTTTGTCGCCGCCAACATCGAAAATATGCTCGAAATAGCGAAAATGGTAGATCTTTACAAACTTGAACTTAAAGCTAAATACCACCTCTCATGTGCTCCATTAAGTCTTGGATCTGCCTATCTGGAGAGTGTTTTTCACCGTTATCTGATATCCCTTGAACGTGCAGAGCCGATCCCTTTTGCACTTCCTGAAGATCTGCCTTCGGCCGCACAGACTTCAGATATGCTTTTTGATGCCGAGGAGAGGGTCAAAGAGGTCTCTTTGTACCTATGGCTCTCGTACCGATTCCCGGAAGCTTTTGTGGATACCCAAAATGCATTGAAAACCCGTGAGATACTCAACGCCTTTATCGAACGCTCTTTGCGCAAAGGCGTATTTGCCAGGGCGTGTAAACGATGCGGCAAGCCGCTGCCGCCAAACTTCAGGTTCGGTATCTGTCAGGAGTGTTTCAGGGGAGGGCGCCGAATACGAAGATATCCTGGTAAGTGATCTTCACACCAAGCGATATTTACACATGGTATAATTGCGCCCGATTCAAAACTTGCAAAAAAGCTTGCGGAAGCAGACACTCTGTAAGCTCTACAATAAAATGGAGTCAAACCCCGACATATGCCTTTATCACGCCTGAATGAAGAACAGCTTGAAGCCGCCAAGGCACCTTTTGGACACAATCTTGTCATAGCCTCCGCCGGAACCGGAAAAACCTCTACAATTGTAGGCAGAATAGGCTATCTTCTCTCACAGGGAGTAGCACCCCGGGATATACTGCTTCTTACGTTTACAAACAAGGCGGCAGCGGAGATGGTGGATCGTGTAGCAGGGTATTTCAGCCGTGAGGTCGCTTCGAAGATAGAGGCCGGTACATTTCATGCAGTAAGTTACCGTCATCTGAAGAGAGAGAAAAGAGAGATAAATCTGAAGCAGCCTTTTGAGCTTAAAACCCTCTTTAGAAGCATCTACGAAAAGCGTCAGTTTCACCACTTGGGTGCGCAGACGCAGCCTTTTGCCGCTAATTTTCTTTACGATCTCTATTCACTTTATCAAAATGCCACCAAAGAGCCTTTTGATATATGGCTTGAGGGGAGGCATCAGGGGCATGAGCTCTTCATAGATATCTACCTGGACATTATCGATGAGTTTAAAAGAAGCAAGGAGGAGTTCGGTTTCGTAGATTTCAACGATCTGCTGATCTTGATGCAGGAATCTGTAAAGTGTAACCCCCTTCCATTCAAAGAGATATTGATAGACGAATATCAGGACACCAACGAACTACAGGGATCTTTGATCGATGCTATGGATGCACCTTCACTCTTTTGCGTGGGAGATTATGACCAGAGCATATACGCCTTCAACGGTGCAAATATACATATCATAGGCTCTTTTGCTACAAAGTTCGATGATGCCAGGGTTTTTACACTTACAAAAAACTACCGCTCTACAGCGCCGATACTTGAACTTGCAAATAGAGTTATAGAGCATAATGAGCGTATATATCCGAAAAAACTCGAAGTGGTCCGCATAGACGAGAATGCTCCTATGCCCAGACTTCTTATATTCGATAACCTGATGCAGCAGTATGAGACGATCTCGCAGACTATCAGGCGTTCGACAACTCCGCATAACGAAATCGCCGTAATTTTCAGAAACAATGCATCTGCAGACGGCATAGAGGCTATGTTGAAGGAAGAAGGGATCGCCTGTCGCAGAAAAGGGGGGCGAAGTTTTTTCGATGCCAAGGAGGTAAAGGCTGCACTCGATATCGCCACACTTGTAGCCAATCCGAAAGATATGATGGCGTTTATCCACGTTTTTGAGTATGCGAAGGGTATCGGAAGTGCTACAGCCAAAGAGCTTTTCGAGGGGCTGGTTACTCTCGGCGAAGGGAGTATGATAAGAGGAATTTTCAATCCCAAGCCGATGACCAATCCTTTCAAGGCCAGAAATACCAACTACCAGCTCGGACTTTTTGATCATCCTATGCAGATTGGTTCTGTATCCAGGTTTTCGCATTTGGGACTGGATGAAAATTTTATGGCGCACCCGATATTGAAACATCCGGCCCTAAACAGTGACGGTGCAAGGTTTCTCTACGACTTTTACAGACTTATGAGATCTCTCAAAAGCGTAAAGCAGCCGCAGTCGATAGTGCGCCATATTCTTGCCAGCGATGTTTACGGCTTTATAATCAATCTGCTCGCCGAACGCCGAGCCACTTTGAAAAACGGTGAGATAGATACCGCCAAAAAAGAGGATGCTCTGGAGAGAATAAAACGTAAAGGGACTCTGCTTGTGCGCCTTGCGCAGGCGTACAACAGCAACGAAAAGTTTATAAATGCCATGGTTCTGGGCGGAAGAGAACTTAATGAAGGTGAGGGTGTGAATCTGCTGACGGTACACGCAAGCAAAGGATTGGAGTTTGATGAAGTCTATGTAATAGACCTTATGGACGGCAGGTTTCCAAATAGAAAACTGGCGGGGCAGGGCGGAAGCATAGATGAAGAGCGCAGGCTATTTTATGTTGCACTTACACGTGCAAGAAATCTGCTTTTTTTGTCATTTGCCAAATATGACAGTTTCAAGGATATCACCTTTTTCCCGTCGCAGTTTCTGTATGAAGCCGGCCTTTTGAAAAAAGACCGGATATATGAGAAGTTAAAGTCTCTCAGTGTCCCTTGACAGCGCGTGCCATATCCCACATCGGCAGGAAAATACCCAGAGCAAGCAGCAGTACAAGTCCTGCGATTATAGCAAGCATAATCGGCTCTATGTAAGATGACATATTGTCGAGAATGTAATTGAACCGCATCCTGTAGTAGTCGGTAACCTTTCGCATCATGTTGTCAAGCTGACCGCTGCTCTCACCGGCTGAGATCATCTGGATGATCATATTTTCAAAAACTCCGGTATCCTTGAAGGCTTCCGTGAGGCTTACACCTCTTGAAACCGACACTTTAACCGATTCAAGCTTCTCTTTCATGATAGCATTATCGATCATACCTGTAGCAGTGTCAAGAGCATCTGCAATCGGTATACCTGCATGGACAAGTTCGGTAAAGACGATGGAGAAACGGTTGAGTGTGGCAAAAAAGATAATATCTTTTATGAGATAGGTTTTGAGCATCAGTTTGTCTGTTTTGTATTTGAACTCTTCATTGTTTCTGTAGAGATACATGACCAATACGATAAAAAAGATCAGCCCGCCAAGTACGAGCAGGCCGTAGTGGCTAAGAACATGTTCAATTCCAAGCAGGATTTTTGTCGGCAACGGAAGTTCTGCATTGAACTTTTCAAATATTGACTTGAATTTTGGTACAACGACCATAATCAGAATAGTAAAAGCGATCGCCATGGCTCCCATTGTGATCATCGGATAACGCATCGCTTTTTTAAATTTTTGGACATTTTCTTGAATCTCTTCGAGAATATCTGCGAGAGAGGAGAGTGCATCAGCCATATTTCCTGTCTGTTCACCCAGTTCAATCATTGCGAGCGTTATTCCGCCGACATCGTATCTGTAGCGTTTGAAAGTGTCCGAGAGGCTTAGTCCGGAGTTTATGCTTTCAGATGCCTGAGTCAGGATTGTTTTCAGTTTTGCATCGTTTGTCGCGTTTGCAATCTCGTTGAGTGAATCGTGTACGGAGATTCCCGCATTTGTCATAACTGCAAGCTGCCTGATAGCTGCAATAAGATTTTTCGGCTGCACCTTCTTATTTGCGACAGTGCTGCTAAATTGTGAAAAGAACTCTTTTAGTGTGGCATCGATAGGGGCCGATATCTCTTTTATTTTGAGCATCGTGCCCTGATAATCTCTTTTGATTTTGCTGATAGCATCAGCTCTGTCGCTTGCTTTCAGCACAATATTTCGTCTGTTTCCGCGAATCAGCATAGTGACTTGATAATATTTCATGATAACCTCGCTACTCTTAATACTTCATCGATTGTTGTTTTTCCCTCAACCGCTTTGTTTACACCGTCTTGGATCATCGTAACGAATCCCTGTTTAAAAGCCTCCTGCGTCAGTTCGGCTTTTGACGCCTCACGGGCGATCATGCTTGTAAGTGTCTCGTTTACACGCAGTACTTCACTAATCATCTCACGGCCCATATATCCGGTTCCCTGACACTCTTTGCATCCGCTTCCCTTGAAAAACTGGTACTTTTCCGGCATAAACTCTTCGAGTTCATTGATAACATGATCGGGTATTTCCACACTTTTTTTACAGTATGTGCATATTTTCCTTACAAGACGCTGTGCTTCAATGGCAATAAGTGAACCGCTTATCAGATAAGGCTCTATACCCATGTCCGCCATTCTTGTGATTGCGCTTATGGAGTCGTTGGTATGCAGAGTGGAGAGAACCAGGTGACCGGTAAGTGCCGCCTGAATCGCAATTCTAAGAGTCTCCTGGTCTCTGATCTCACCGATCATTATGATATCCGGGTCCTGCCGCAATATGGAACGCAATGCACTGGCGAAGGAGAGTCCAACTTTGGAGTTTACCTGCACCTGCTGAACCAGATTCATCTGATACTCCACCGGATCTTCGACTGTGATTAGTTTTTTATCGACACTTTTCAGGTTGTTAAGTGCTCCGTAGAGAGTGGTGGTTTTACCGCTTCCTGTAGGGCCGGTAACAAGTACTATACCGTAAGGAACTTTCAAAGAGTCATTGAAAATATTGAAATTGTGCTGACTCATTCCTGCATCTTCAAGACGTATCATAACTTTGGATTTATCCAGAATACGCATTACAATAGATTCACCGTTCATAATTGGAAGAGTAGATACACGGAAATCGAACTCACGGTTGACAATAGTAGCTGAAAAGCGGCCGTCCTGCGGCTTTCTGCGCTCGGCTATATCTAGGTTGGATAGAAGCTTCAGTCTGGAAGATAACGGCGGATAGATATCCTTGTCGAAACGGAAGCTCTCCGTAAGCATACCGTCTACACGGCTTCTGACGATACAGCTGTTTTCTGTAGGCTCTATGTGAATATCACTTGCTCGGCCTATAATAGATGATTTCAAAATCACTTCGATCAGTTTCAAAATAGCGGAAGATTCACTCGCTTCTGTTGCGGAAGCACTTTCTGAAATCTCTTGCCTTATCTCATTGATCAGCCCTTTGATGCTTTCCGACATCTCCAGTCGGTTCAAATGGTACTCTATCTGGCTCGGTCTGGCGACGGCAGCTACAATCGGTTTTTTTGGAAAAACACGCTGTACCGCTTCCTGTGCACTGAAGTCAAATGGATCTTTGAATGCCACAAGTACATTGAGATCTGTCTCTTTGATGGGCAGTGCGCCTATTTTTTCGAGTTTTTGCATCGGCAGTCTTCCGACAAGACGCAGATCGATATCAACCTCGTCCAGATTGACATAATCCATTTTCATGAGCTCGGAGAGATGCCGCAAAACTTTATCGATATTTATAGAGGATCCCTCTTTTTCCAGCATATCCAAAGAGATATTGCCTTTACGAACTTCATCGGCTATAATTTTATATACCTGTTCCGGTTTTACAAGCTG
The DNA here is from genome assembly GCA_964479605.1 of uncultured Campylobacterales bacterium. Classification (GTDB taxonomy): domain Bacteria; phylum Campylobacterota; class Campylobacteria; order Campylobacterales; family Hydrogenimonadaceae; genus Hydrogenimonas. Next base: position 14,874 of record CAYZMY010000005.1, read on the forward strand.
ATGATCCATCAGGGCTTTAAGAGTTATTTTTTTCTCTTTTTTGCTTTTAAGCAGATCTGCTATCTGCTCCTTTGTTACAAGACCGGTTTTCATCAAAAGTTCTATAATTCTGCTCATCTACCAATACCTGTGTATTTTAATAATATGATCATCTAGTCTCTCTTCAATAATCATTTTGTTGACTCTGCCGTCATTTTCAATATATAGGACATACATAAAGCCGGGCTTGTCTTTTAATACAAAATAGTACTTATCGTCTGCTTTTTTATATCTTTTTTTTGCATAAAGATCAAATACCTTTGAGAGAATATAGTCGGTTTTGGGAAGTTTAAGGTCAGAGATATCGACATTATCCAGCAGTGCATGATAGAGAAGCTTTTTCTGCAGGAGTATGGTTGCAAAATAGCTTGCATTTGCACGTTCGCTTTTTGAGTACCTCAATCCGGTCAGCGGAACGGCCAGACGGTCAATATAGTCGGCTTTTAGACAAGAGAGACCATAAAGCATTAGAAATTTGGAGTTTTTTTTGTGGGCATCGAAAATTTTTAAGCCCAGACGACACGCCTGTTTATACTTTTTACTCTGATAAAGACCGAAAATTTTTTCAAGATCGGATGAATATAAGCTTGATATAAATAAAAGCAGAACCAAAACAAGCTTACTCATTGTGCAGACTCCAAGGAGTTGAGGAACGATTTAACGTTTCTGGAGTTGTATTGGTTAAGATAGACCTTAAGGGCTTTTATTGCATCCTCTTTTTGCCCAAGTTGCACTTTTGCACGTGCAAATACAAGCCATGTCTCCTCACCGGATGGATCTAGCGAGTTAGCCATTACACTCCATTTGACAGCCTCCTTATATTTCCCTTTTTTATAAAAACTTTGAGCGATATAGGAGGCAAGTTTTGGATCTCTTCTCTCATTAAACCGCTTTATGAGATATTCCAATGTATTGTTTTGTTTCGATGAGCTTATTGTAAGACCGGATGTCTGTATATTTTCTTGTGCCTTGTAAGACTCTTCATCCTTCTCTTCTCTCTTTTTTGCCAAACTGTTCTTGCTTTTTTGGGGAGGTGCAGCTATTGTTTCATGTTTTACTATGCTTTTTACAGCGTATTTTTGCTTAGTATCGGAACTCTCTTTTGTATCGGAAAATGATTCCAAAAAATCTGTATCGGGATTCAGTGTTACACTGGATTCTTTTTTTTGTACTGAATTCTGTGCACTCGTAACAGGCTTGGGTTGCTGTAAAGGTGTCGAAACCATAGGCGGTTGCTTGCGTATTTCTGTTTTGTTGGTCTCGACAGTTTTTACATGAGATTCAGGCTGAACATTTTTCTCAATGGACTTTTCTCCTGTTTCAGAAGCAGATGGCGAAGTCCCTTTGGATGTGACGGTTTCACTTTTTTTGTAGGGAATCGATATACCGTTTTTCGGAAAAAACAGATAGCCTGCTCCAATCATCAAAAGGGCAATTATCGAGAGAATAAGAGGTCTCAGACGCTTTGCTCTGTATTTGCGCCACTCACGTTCCAGCTTTTCAATCTCAAGCATTAATATATCCCAGTTTAAGTGCTGACATCTCTATATATTTGTTCTTTATGTGAGAGTGTGCTATTTTAGACGGTTTGTTCGTCTCATAATAGTCATAAATCTCAAAAAGGGTAAATATCAGTTTGTTTATCTCTCTGTAGTTTCCTTTCGTAAATCTATGGATGAGCTTTATATTGCTCTTACGAAACATATTGGCTATTTCGAAATAGTTTTGTTGAATAAGTTTTTTTTGCACATACATGTTTGTATCATGTATTGTTCCGTTTTTCAACTCTATGGTCTCCCAGATCCTCGATTGGAAATGCTCTTTTGCAATAAGATCCTCTTTTTCTGTTTTATGAAGAGAAACAACAAATTTGATGGTTCTGGTGTCTGATATCAGCCTTATTTTTTCCATCATTGATGATGGATATAACTGAGCTTCATCTAGCAATACGGTAATATGTTTTCTCTCTTTGAGCGCGTTGCAGATATCGATGAATTTATTGTAGGTAATATCTTCCGGCAACGTGGATTCAGGAAGTAAAAAAGTATAGAGTTTTTTTATGAACTCCTCTTCTGACTGTATTGGTGTTGAGATTAAAAAAACATTCCTTTTATCTTTTGCATCGTGGAATATTTTGTTGATCAGAACGCTTTTGCCGGTCCCCGGTCTTCCGTAAAGCAGAATCATCTTGAGAGGTTTTTGTATACTCTCCTGAAGCTTGTTGTAAAACAGAATTGAAGTATCAAGACCGATATAGTGGCTGATCTCAATTCTGTCTATGAAGATATTTTGCAGCTGTCTGTATTTACTCATCGCATCTTGGTCAAATTGCTGTCAGAGAGCCTGTTATAATCCAGATCCTTCAGTGTCATAGAAGATTTTGCTGTGACAATATGGGGAGTGACGATAATAACGAGTTCAACCTTTTCATCAGTTAGCTCATCATATTTGAATGCGTAACCGAGTATCGGAACATCTCCAAGAAGGGGTACCTTGTTGCTTGACTTGTTTACTCTGTCGGTAATAAGTCCTCCCAGAATAACGTGAGAGCCGTCTTTAACAGTAACAACCGAAGCCATTTGACGTCTTTCGAGGTCCGGCGGCATAGTTCTATTCTGGTTATCATTTGTAACCGGTGTTATAGTGTCGCTTACAGAAGGGTTTATTTTAAGTGTGATTGTACCGTCGGCGGCTATTTCAGGTGTAATATCGAGCAAAATTCCGGCAAATACGGAATCTATAATCTCATTTTGTGCTACAGTGCTTCCTCCGGTATTGCTGGTAGTAGTGCTGTTTTTTATTTTATAGAAATACTGTTTTCCGACAGTGATCATTGCCGCCTGATTGTTCAAAGTCAATACTTTCGGATTGGAAACCGAATGGACATCTCCCTGCGATTTTAGAAATTTGACTATCGTGCCTATCTTCGCACTCATGACTATGTCTGTAAAGGTTGCAGTGGTTCCATTAATGAACTCACTTATATATGGTACGTCACCAGCACCTGGAGAAGTGATTTTAGCCACATTGTCGTTTGTAGTCAGCCTCTCGCCGCTTATTTTAAAATTTTGAATGTTATATATCTGTCTCCAGTCAATACCTGTCTCGTTTCCTCTATTCAAAACGACAGCGTACATCTTTACATCTATAAGAACCTGTTTGTGAAGACGGCGCATAAGATTGTCAATATAGTCTTCGACTCTGTCGAGCTGCTTTTTTGTACCCGTTATTGTAACGAGTCCTGACTCTTTGTCTATAACGGGGTCACCCGCTTCATATGTATCTTCCGGCCGATTAAGAATATTTCTTATCTGCTCCAGGAGGCCTGACCAGAATATAAACTTGTCGTCAGAAGTCACATTTATACCGCTCTCTGATTCACCGGAACTCATAGTGCTCGTGGAGGCCATACCTCCTCTTCCTCTTTGGGAAGTCTGCTGTTTTGCAGCACCGCTCGAGAGCATAACCTTTGTGCTGCTCGTACTCTGTCTCTCTGTGCTTATGTAGTTGACATGATAAGTTTTGGTCAGCAGATATGAGATTTTCAATATATTGCCGTCAAGAGAAAAATTGAGGTTGTTTTCATTCAGTGCGACCTGCAGCACTTCGGGAAGTGTGACATCTTTAAGTGAAAAACGGTTAAGTCTTTTTCGCAGTCTTTTTTCCGCCTCTTTGTCTTTTATGATCAGTGTCAAGTCGCATTGATCCGACAATTGATTGATTAACTCTGATATTCTTGTACCCTGATTGGCCTTGATATTGAAAAGGTTATCTTCACACGCCGCCTGCAGATCCGTCGTCAATCCAATCGATGCGGTCACGGCAGCCGCCAAAAGAGACAGCTTGATAGTTTTCATATATTTCATTCCCAATCCTTATTTTACGAAAAGTTTGATTTTTTTACTTTTTGAATGTTTCAAAAAGATACGAATCCGCTCATTATTGCGTGTAAGCAAAACGTGGTCCTTCCCAACTTTACTGACTCTAAAACCGTTTATTTTAGAGTTAAGCTTGTACCATTTTCTATTGATCTTTACATGGTCATTTATAATTGCGCTTAAAACAAATCGGTAATGCTTTTTCTTGCTTTTGCCGGAATGAAGGATTCTTCCCAGCTTTCCGTTGGGATAGATAAACGGATCTTTCGCATTTTGAATCTCTTTATTTTTGAGACCTATGCGCTCCTGCTTTATATCGTTGACAAGCTTATCGATATCGTTGATTGTGATATCGGCACTGAGCAACGCAGCCGTTGTAAAAATGATAACTGACGCTTTCATCAATAGTTTATTCCCCATACCGATACCTTAAAGTTTGCTTTTATATCTTTATCGCTTTCGAGATCGATATTATATATATCGACTACCAGCTCACTTTCTTCAATCTCATTCATAAATTTGATCATATTTTTATAGCTTCCTTCACAATCAACCCCGATTTCCAGGACATGTCCGAAACTATCTTTGTTATTTATGAATTTGTTTGAAATAAGTGAAATGTCTATATTGTTTTTCTTCGCTTTCAATGCAATGGAGTCAAGAAACTTGGCCCAGTTTTTCTCATTGAACAGAAGCTCTGAAAGGGTCTGAATCTGATAGTCGGAATATTCATTAATCTCTTTCAAATCGCTGTATCTTGTTTTAAGCCTGGCGATTTCGCCTTGAAGTTTTTTTATCTTGAAGCGCTGATCTCCGTTCACGGTTACTGAAGCCAAATAAGATCTCTCCGCCCGTATTTTGCTCTCAAGCTGTTTTTGGGTTTTCAGATCTTTTTTCAGCTCTTTTTCTGTTATAGGAATAAGATAAGAGTAAGAGATCAGTCCAAAAACTGCGACTACCGCAAATACCATGAGGTAGAATTCACTCTCTTTTTTCTCCTCAAAGTAATTATCCAGCTTTTCAAGCAAATCTTCAATTATTTTCATAGTACAGTCACCTTTAGATCGCCATGATATATTCCGGTTTTTTCATCTTTATAGATTTTATCTATATCTGTATGAATCCTGTTTTCATATGTATCGGTCAAAAACTTAATAAATTGAGTGATTCTCTTTTCGCTCTGGGAATATAGGGTCAAAGTAAAAAGGTTGTCTTCATCACTTATTTTTGTGACCCTTACATCGAATTTAGTCATATTGTTTCCGAAGCCTACAATGGTTTTGGCTTTCATCGGATAATTGACTTTTTTGTCATATATGGCGGTCAAAATCTTCTTTTTTGTTTCAAAAAGGTCATTTTCGCCTTTGATCTTTGCCAGAATATCTTTTTTCTGTTTCTGCAATGAGGCGATTTCGCTTTTTATGGAGGTCGTCAGTTCATTAAGCTGTTTCTCTTCCTTTTTCAGCCTGTCATTGCTGATCTTTACATATGTATCATATGTATAGTTGTAAACAGGCAGCGAAAGCGCAAGTACTACTGTTGCGGCGGTTGTAATGATAAACTGACCGCTTCGTCTTGCAACGAACGGTGGAGGTCTGAAGAAAACCGTGAAGTTGGGACTCTCTTCCCCCTCGATATTTTTTATAGCTTCCAGAATAGAGAGAAAATGGAACTGATCTACATACCAGTCTCCTTTTTCCATTTCGTAATCGAAGTCAAAATCATTTGCTTCAATTCCCAGATATGTATGGGCATATTCGTTCAGGCCGAGTACGGAACCGGTTTCCGAACCGGTATAGAACATATCTATTTTCTCTATCTCAAAGGCTCTTTTTGCGTAAATCAAAATGTCATTTACATAAAGGAAGATTTCGCTGAAAAGCTTCATCAGATGGTCTTGGTAGTCAAAGTTTGAAGTCTTCAGACCTTCTGTTTGCAGCATTTCATAAAATGATGCTTCATCTACTCTCTCTCCGTAGAGTTCACAAAATCTTTCATAAATGTTTTCAAAGGAGTATTTCAGAGATTTCGAGTAAATGTACTCTCCGTCTTTAAATAGTGCCAGGAATGCATCTTCTTTCTGAAAGTAGAGATACCCGTGTACGCCGTATGCTTCGAGAATATCCTTTTCATAAATATTTTGTATCAGATACGGCTTCGGATAGATGTAGTCTATGTATTTGACCTGTTGACGTACCGGATCAAATACTTCGTGGATAACTTCCGGCTCTGCAACAAATGCGTGAAACGAGCGCAGTTTGTCGGTTTTGCGTCCTGGAATCTCAACATACCTGATAATATACTCTACAGCCTGATCCAGGCCAAGGTCATCGTACGCTTTAAGTTCTATAGCATCCTGCAGGTCTTCAGGTGGAATATTCACACTGATTTCCACTATTGATGAAATGAAATCTTTTGAGTCAAGCGTGGAGACCACAAAATTTCTTTTGTCATACTGCAGTTTTTCAATTTTTTGCAGTGCATTGTTCTGGAACTGATAAGAGACATTCTGATAAGCATTGACGGAAACTATTTTATGAAAACCGATACCCTCGTTCTCTATTTTATCCTGTGATGTTTTGAACATTACAAAGCCTCGTTCTGATTATTTATAATTATTACTTCTACTAATTTTAACCTAGTCTAGCTTAAAGACCAGTTTAAAAATAACAAAAAAACGCCGTATTTCGGGCCGAAAAGGCATTACTCGAAGTAATAACCTACCTCACTTAGTGATTTTTTTGTTTTCGACCAGCCGCTTTTTACACTGACAAAAAGTTCTAGGAAAATCTTTTTTCCGGAAAATTCTTCCATCTTCATTCTGGCATCTTTTCCTATTCTCTTTATCGTTGATCCTCCGCGGCCGACAAGGATCATCTTCTGACTCTTCTTTTCGGCGATTATTGTAGCCTGCACCCGGTCAAGCCCGGGCTGCTCATCTATCTTCTCTATGATTACATCAGTTTCATAAGGGATCTCGTCGCTGAGATTGTCAAAGATCGACTCTCTGATCATCTCTTTGTATATCTCTTTTACACTGGTTGTAGTCAACAGTTCCGGATCATAGAGCCACGGCGATGCAGGCAGATTCGCTGAAATCTGTTTTAACAGCTCCTCTTTGCCTATGTTTTTGGTTACCGAGACAGGAACAAGAGCCAAAAAACGCTCCTGATAGGTCTGATACTCACCGATTTTTTTGAAAAGATCTTCCTTGCTCACTTCGTCTATTTTGGTTAAAACGACGATGTGCGGGCTGTTTTTAGCGTTTATTTGCAAAAACTTTTTATAGTGATCCAGTCTGTCTTTTGCCGCAGCGAGAAACAGAATCAAATCACAGTCGCCGATCGCTTTGAACACCTCTTGCAGCATAAAGCGGTTCAAGAGGCGCTCTTTTTCGTGAATTCCGGGCGTATCGACAAATATTATCTGACTGTTTTCATACATCACGATAATATTCATACGTTTTCTGGTCGCCTGGGCCTTTTTGCTTACCATCGCCAGTTTTTCGCCGACCAGCCAGTTGAGCAGTGTGCTTTTTCCGGCATTCGGGCGGCCTACAACGGCTACGAAGCCCGCTTTCGTAGATATATCAGAGGATGTATCTTGCGACATCTTCATCCTCTACGATCGCATCCAGCTTCTCATGTACATAATCGGCTGTTATTGTAAAAGTTTTACCCTTGTGCTCGTCAGCCTCGAAGCTGATCTCTTCAAGCACTTTTTCTATCACGGTATGAAGACGCCTGGCACCTATATCTTCAGTGCGCTCGTTTGCCTGGAAGCTCACTTTTGCTATGGCTCTTAATGCCTCCTCTTCGAAAACCAGCTCCATCCCTTCAACACCGAGAAGAGCCTGGTACTGTTTGATCAGAGAGTTTTTCGGTTTTGTCAATATCTCGTAGAGTGCCTCTTCTGTTAAAGAGTCCAGTTCCACTCGTAGCGGAAAACGCCCCTGCAATTCGGGAATTAGATCGCTCGGCTTACTTACGTGAAATGCACCGGCTGCAATGAAAAGAATATGGTCTGTCTGTATTGCTCCATATTTTGTATTTACGCTGCTGCCTTCCACGATCGGCAGCAGATCGCGCTGAACACCCTCTTTGCTGGGATCTTGCCTCCCGCTGTTCTGGCTGGAAACCGCTATCTTGTCTATCTCGTCAAGAAAGATGATTCCGCCTTCGCTTGCGCGGCGCAGAGCTTCCTGCTTGATCTGCTCTTCATCAAGAAGTCGTTCGCTAGCAGCCTGACGAAGAATTTTTTTGGCCTCTTTTACGGAGATCTCTTTTTTGTTATCTCTGCCTATTGAGCCGAAAACTTTTGCCAGAGACTCCTGAACTTTGCTCATTTCGGGCGGAAGATTGCTGTCTGCCATCTCGATTTTGGGTGAAGGCATCTCAACTTCTATGGTAAGTTTGTCAAGTTCGCCTTTTCGGAGTTTTTCGCGCATTCTTTCAAAGCTTGCTTCATACTCCTGCTGCTTAGCCTCTGTAGCTCCTTTCGGAAGGGGAGGCAGCAGTTTTTCTATGATCATCTTTTCGACATAGGCATCTATTTCACCGCTTTTAAGCTCTTTTTGTTCCTGAGTTACAAGGTTTACAGATGTGCTGACAAGATCTCTTATCATTGACTCCACATCGCGCCCTACAAATCCGACTTCAGTATATTTGCTCGCCTCCACTTTCACAAAAGGATATCCCATCATTTTGGCGAGACGTCTGGCAATTTCGGTCTTTCCCACGCCGGTTGATCCTATCATCAGGATATTTTTCGGCATTATCTCATCCTGTATCTCTGCAGGAAGGTGCATACGCCTGTATCTGTTTCGCAGCGCAACGGCGATAGTCTTTTTTGCCTTCTGCTGCCCTATGACATAATTGTCGAGATAGGCAACGATCTCCTTGGGTGTCATACTCTCTGTATTGCTCATTTTTTCAGTTCCAGTGTCTTGATATTGTGATTGGTATATATGCATAGGTCGGCTGCAATATGAAGGCTCTCTTCAACAAGTGTTTTCGGTTCCATTTTTGCATGTCTGGCAAGTGCCCTGGCCGCGGAAATCGCAAAATTGCCGCCGCTGCCTATGGCGGCGATCTCACCATCTTCCGGTTCGACTACATCTCCGTTGCCGCTCAGAATAAAGATGTGATCGTTGTTTAAAACTATCATCATCGCCTCAAGACGCCTCAGCACTTTGTCTTTACGCCATGCTTTTGAGAACTCTATAACAGCTTTCAGAAGGTCGCCTTTGCGGTTTTGCAGAAAGCCTTCAAACATATCAAACAGGTTGAAAGCATCTGCCGTACTTCCGGCAAACCCTGCAAGCACCTGGCCGTTGTAAAGAGTTCTGATTTTTGTCGCATTCCCTTTCAAAACGGCGTTTCCGAACGTAACCTGTCCGTCTCCGCCTATGACCGCATATTTTTCAGAGCGGTAGGCAAGTATGGTGGTCGCTTCAAACATCCGCTACTCCCCGACGACTTCGAATTTCAGTTTTGCATGTATGCCGTGTCCGAGTTTTACATCCGCTTCATAGAGGCCGGTCGCTTTGATGGCGCCGTCTATGTGTATGAGCTTTTTGTCAATCTCTACTCCTTGAGCTTTTAGAGTGTCGGCAATATCATGGTTGGTAATGGCACCGAACAGCGAGCCGTTGGCTCCAAGCTTTTTCTTTATTTCAAGCTGCATACTCTCCAATTCACTTTTAAGTTTTTCCAGGCGTGCAATCTCGGCCGCTTCCGTTTCAGCCTTTTTGGCCTGCTCGCTCTTCCACTCTTTTATAACTTCATCTGTAGCTACTTTGGCAAAACCTTTCGCTACCAGAAAATTTTTGCCGTAGCCGTCTTTTACCTCTTTTATCTCTCCCGCTTTACCGAGGTTTTTTACATCTTTTATAAGTAGTACTTTCATAAGCGTCCTTTTATCGTTGAGTCGTATCTTTTATTTTGAAATGATTATATCGAAAAAGGGTTAAAAGGGTGTTTTTGTGGAGAGAATAGGAAAAGCTAAGTAAATATATCTCAAATTTTATAAAGAGAGCTAAAACTATCAAGTTAGCGATGTTGCGCAAACAGTGTTACATCATCCGCAATCTTTCGGATTTGCTGCTTTAGAGGTCTTTAGGGCCTGTGGGCCCTGCCAAATTCCGGGCTAAGCCCGGAATTTATATATCAGCGGTAAGTTACTCTATGTCTCGTACGCATCTTACGCTGGGGATGGAGTCCGTTTTTTGAGGCATGTCTATACTTGCAGAGCCGTTATAAAGGTTTATCCATGCAAGATCTGTATAGTCGTGATTGCTGGTAGAACTCCAAAATCCGAATCCGGATGTATATTTAAATGCCGGATTGATTGCTGTAGCATTCGCCTCCCAGGCGTTGCGTGATCTGTCCCATATGGAAAAGAGCTCATTGAAATTGGGCAGTCTCCAATTTGTATACTCCGCTTCTACCAGATTTTCGCAATAGTCGATTGCATCAGGCCACGCCATATGGCGGTTCGATATGTTTTCATCATCCTGCCACATCAGACCCGTAGATCTGTCTATTACAACACCCTTGGCATCGTCTCTCTCAAATTGACCGAGACCGGATGCGGAGCCTCTGACACAACGTACATAAAAGGTGTCTGTAAATGACTCATTTCTAGTCGTGCTGGTCGCTCCCCAGTTGAAGTCTACAAGCCAGCGGTATGTATCGGTTGCCGAGCCATTCTCCTCAGTTTTGTCTGTTGTTGATGTCATATAAAAATCGGAAGCTGTATTCTCGAACTTTTTCTCGATTGCGGGGTCTGTCTCAGCTTTATTCGTAAGAGTCATAAGCTCCTCAACGGAAGGAACTCTCCAGTCGTCGTAGTCTGCAAATACAAGATCGGTGCAGTACCTATCGGCCCCCTCCTTATCCTTTTTGATAGTTTTTGTTTCGTTATTATCCTGCCATATCAATCCGTTTACATTGTCGGTGACAATCTGTTTCGTATCATCTCTGCTGAAGTTTCTGTATGCACCTTTCTGATAATATCCATCGTCATATGGAACATATGAGGTTATCTGGCCTGTTCTCAAAATTGAGTATGCAAGGCTTTCAGAAATGGTAAGGTCTACAGTGGCTTCAGAAGAGTCAAGTTCGCCGTCGTTGACTTTGAATTTGAAGCTGTCACTACCGATGTAGTCTGTATGAGGAGTATATGTAATATTGGGTACGTTTCCTGTCAATATTCCATTTTCCGGTACTTTTGTAATGGTATAGTAGAGGCGTGCATGTTCCGGGTCGGTACCATGCAATGTTATATCTTTCGGCGTATTTTTTTCAACTTGAAGACTCTGGCTGTCTGCAGTCGGCGGACGGTTTTGCTCACCACCGAACAGTGAACCTCCCCGCACGCATCTTACATCACTATCGAGTCTCATTTCAGCACCATATTTGTTTGTATAATCTATCTCGAAAGTGTGATAGGCGGTTTCATCCAATACCAGTACGAATGCTCTGGAGTTGTCCAGGTGAACCGTGGTGGAAGACCATAGCGTCTTTTGTGAGGGAAGGTTCGAGAAATTGTTTTTTATCGATACCGATACTATTGAAGCCAGCTCATTGATGTTCGGCAGCCTCCAGTCAGTGTATCCGGCATGTACCAGGTCTTCACAATACCTGATACTCTCCTCCCATGTGTGATTTGTAAAGCTGCTGTTGTCATCCTGCCATATAAGGCCTGTATCTTTGTCTTCTACGACTTGAAGCGTTCTGTTTGATTCAATATTCCTGGATACAGTGGCGAAATAATAGCTTCTGACGCAACGTACGTATGCCGAAGGTCTGTTTATGGCTGGAATTTCGGTTGTCCCGATATTGAAATCTACCGTGTATAGCATTTGCTGTGATGACGATGACCAAAAGGGAATACGTTCTCCCGAAGGCATATTTTCAAAAATCGGCTCTGCGGCCGGATTCACCTTCGAATGGTCTATCAGATTTAAAAGTTCAAACAGCATGGGAAGTCTCCAGTTTGAAAATCCTCCCCACTCCAGATTACTACAATATTTATATGCATCTTCATACGTCATCAATGTATTGACATGCGGTGAGTCTTCCCAGCTTATGCCGGAAACAGAGTCACCGACATAATCGTCATATTTTTGAAAATCCCGTTTAGTTCCACTCTGATAATATCCGTCGTCATACTGGCTGTATACCAAGGTCTGTCCCGTTTTTGGAATGTAAAAAAGATTTTTTTCTTCCCCATTATTGTCGTAGCTCCCAAGAATAAGCAATACACCGAAAACTATTGTCAGCGCAACGGCTGCTTTTTGGATGATTTTCATCTGATACTCCTTTCTGTTATACCTTTTTCATAAGAGCATAGCCGACCAGAGCTCCTATTATAATGGCACCTATATCGTAAAGATCAAAGGTTCCTTTGATCGCATAGCTTTTGAATAGGGATGGCAGCATTTCGGCAATATCGTCAGGCAATAACTGAAGGAGTTCGAAAAAAAGATTTATTCCTGCCCACAGCAGGGTGCTAAATAGAGGATATCGCAAGCCGGATACAACCCATGTCAGGATGGAGAACGCAAAAACATGAACGAGCGTCGGCAAGGCGTAAAGAAAGTCCGGAGTATGATATACTCCACCGTTTCTCTCCAAACCGGCCAATTCAAAAAAAAGTGTACTTTTGCGAAACTGCAGGTAGTAAAAAAGAGCTATGCTTAAAGCAGCAAAACAGAGTAAAAGTAATAACTTTTGCCTCTTATCAATTTTCACCATGATCCACCCCTTCACTTTTACGATATCTCAGCTTATTTTAAATATTACTTAAAATAAAAAAAATATATCTAAAAATTAAAATTCTATTTATTATATAAAGTATCCCATGATAAGATATAATTCGAAGAAAATCGGGATGGAAGCATGATATTTGAAAAATTTAAAATACCGCAATATAAGAGCTTTATAGAAGAATTGAGAGAGCTTTTGAAGCAAAATGAAGATTATATTGAGTCACTTCTTAAAGAGAACGGCGAAGACTATAAAACTTTTGTACGGCCCTATATGGAGACCTTCGAAAAGCTCGATATCTTTTTTACTCCGCTCTCACACCTCAACAGCGTGGAAAATTCGGAGCAGACCCAAAAGGCATATGAGGAGTCTCTGCCTCTGCTTTCACACTACCATACGAAACTTTCTCAAAATCGGGATCTTTATGAAGCCTTTTTAAAGGTTAAAGCGGGCGATGATGCGCAAAAAGAGGTTTTGAGGCAGGAGGTTCGCGATTTTAGGCTCTCCGGTGTCGAATTGCCGGATGAGCGGAAAAAGAGGCTTGAAAAGATAGACCTTAGCCTCAGCGAGTTGAACAACAGGTTTTCGCAAAATCTTCTCGATGCGACCAACGCTTACGAACTGATCATCGAGAATGAAGAGGATGTAGAGGGTATTCCCCAAAGTGACCTTGAACTTGCCGAAACCGAAAAAGAGGGGAAAAAGGTTTGGCGTTTTACGCTCCAGATTCCAAGCTACATGGCCTATATGACATACGGACCCAACAGAAGCCTGAGAGAAGAGCTCTACAAAGCCTATGTGACAAGAGCACCGCAAAACTCTGAAGTGATAGACGAGATTTTGCGCCTTAGAGATGAAAAGGCGAAGATTCTGGGATTCGACCACTACAGCGAACTCTCTTTGCAGACCAAGACGGCTCCGTCGGACGATGCGGTGTTGGAGTTTTTGAACAGCCTTGCGGATGCTTCTTTGCCCCATGCGGAAAAAGAGGTAGCAAAGCTTCAGGAGCTGGCAGAGAAGGATGGGGTAGATAATATTCAAAGCTATGATGTGGCCTTCTACAGCGAAAAGCTTAAAAAGATGGAACTGGACTTCGACGACGAGAAGACGCGCCCATATTTCGAACAGAAGAGGGTGCTGAAAGGGATGCTCGATTTCGTCTCGGAACTGTTCGAGATAGAGTTTGTAAAGGTCGAGGTTCCGGTCTGGAATGAAAAAGTGATCGTATATGACCTAAAAAAGGATACGAAACTATTCTCCCGTATATATTTCGATCTCGAAGCGAGAAAAAGCAAAAGGGGAGGTGCCTGGATGAATGACTGGCAGACTCACCACGAAGACCCTGAAGGCAGAGAACATCCCGCTTCGGCATTTGTGGTCTGCAACTTCTCTCCCTCTACGGAGCAGACTCCTTCACTGCTAAGACACGACGATGTGGTGACACTCTTTCACGAGATGGG